>DGVV01000148.1 GCA_002395085.1 Ruminococcus sp. UBA4275
CGATTCATGAGATGGATTGCGCTTTTCTTTTTTTTATGGTATAATGAATGCAATCTCATTCATTAAATTTTAATTGAATGCCCTTGCAGATCCGCAAATCTTATATGGTATCATGCAGACAGAACAGGCATCCCGATCTCGACAGCGGAAAGGATAGATCTATGGAACAAAAGCGTATTCTGATTGTGGACGATGAAACAGAACTTGCAGGCATCATGGCAGAAATGCTCGGCGGCTGCGGATATACTGCGGATACCGCCGCAAGCGCTGCCGAAGCCTTTGATCTGCTTGCACAGAAAAGCTATCATCTTGTGATACTGGATATTGGACTGCCGGACAGCACCGGATTTGAGGTCTGCGGTGAACTGCGGCGGGTCTCCGGTGTTCCGGTGATTTTTGCGAGCGCCCGCAAAACCGAAAATGACCGCATCAGCAGCTTTGACATCGGCGGAGACGACTATCTCGAAAAGCCGTATTCGATGAAAGAACTGCTCTCCCGCGTCAACGCCCTGATGCGCCGTGCTTATGCATCGCAGACTGATGTGCAATGCATGACCTTCGGAGATGTGACGATCCATACTGCAAGCCGCAATGTCACAAAGGCCGGGAAAACAGTCGCGCTGGCACAGCGGGAATACGATCTCCTGACCTATCTCTGCCGGAACAAGAATACTGCCGTTCCGAAAGATAAGCTGATTGCAGAAGTCTGGGGTGCTTTTTCCGAGGTTGAGCCTTCCACCCTGACGGTTCACATTCGCTGGCTGCGCGAAAAACTGGAGGATGATCCTGCCGCACCGAAATACATCAAAACGGTCTGGAAGCTCGGATATATGCTGGAGGATGCTACATGAAAAAGCTCATCTTTACGGCAATTTTATTCGCTCTGCTGATGCTCGGCGTCAGCGGCTTTACCATTCTGCGCTCGCATCAGGCGGATGACCGCACCGGCGAATATGCCGTCCGGCTCAATGAGATCGAAAAGCTTGCCCGCTGCGGAGAGAACCTCCGGGCAGGTGAATGTGCCGCTGAACTGCGCAGGGAGATGCGCGAGGAGGAAACAAAGACAGATGACAGCCCGATTCTGCTGATGTGCAGCGCGTGCCTGCTGTTCCTGACCGGCACTGTCATCTACTGCGGCTGCGCAATCGCAGCGCCGTTTCACCGGCTGACCGGCTTTGCAGAGCGCGTTGCCTGCGGCGATCTCGATACCCCGCTGGAGTATGGACGCAGCAATTTCTTCGGCAAATTCACCTGGGCGTTTGACAGTATGCGGCAGGAGATCCGCAGAGCGCGCATCTGTGAGCAGGAGGCGATTGAAAACAACAAAACGGTCATTGCATCGCTGTCGCATGACATCAAAACGCCGGTCGCATCCATCCGTGCCTATGCGGAGGCACTGGAACTCGGCATGGACAGTGCGCCGGAAAAACGCGCGCATTACATCAGCACAATTCTGCGCAAATGTGACGAGGTCTCACAGTTGACAGACGATATGCTGACACACGCCCTGACGGAGCTGGAACGGCTCCGCATTGTACCGGAGCGCTTTGACCTCTGCGCTGTCCTGCCGGATATTCTCGCAGATCTCTCCGCCGGACAGGATGACATCGCCTGCGAAACGCCGTCTGTTCCGGTCTGTATCTGCGCGGACAAAAGCCGCACGGAGCAGCTCATCGGAAATCTCATCAACAATGCCCGCAAATACGCAAAAACGAAGATTACCGTCTCCGTGAAGCAGGAGGCAGACAGTGTTCTGCTTCAGGTGCGCGATTACGGCAGCGGCATTCCGGACAGTGAGCTTCCGTTTGTCTGCGGCAAATTCTATCGCGGAGAAGCCGCAAAATCGGAAAAGGGCGCGGGACTCGGTCTGTATATCGTGCAGTACATCGCAGAGCAGTCCGGCGGAAGTGTCCGCCTGCAAAATTGTGATCCGGGTCTTGCTGTCACCGTCACGCTGCCCGCAGCAGATGCGGAGGCCGGAATCTCTTAAGGATTTCTTAATGCTCCTTGCGGTACAATGTGTACAGAACGCGGATGAAAGGAGTATCCACATGAAAAACGCGATCATTTCTGCCAAAGGGCTTTGCAAAAGCTTTGCGCACAACGGCGGGCAGGTACATATTCTGACCGGACTTGATCTTGATATTTATGAGGGCGATTTCACAGTGATTATGGGCGCATCCGGCTCCGGCAAATCCACGATGCTGTATGCGCTTTCCGGCATGGACCGTGCAACCGGCGGAGAAGTGCTGTATCACGGCGAAAATATCGTGAAGATGCGCGAGAAAAAGCTTGCTGCACTCCGCCGCACGGATTTCGGCTTTATCTTTCAGCAGATGCATCTCGTCAGCAATCTTTCGCTGTTTGAGAATATCACTGTGCCGGGCTATCTGAACCGGACGCGCTCTGCTGCGGATACAGATCAGCGCGCAGAACAGCTCATGGAGCAAATGGGCATTGCGAAAATCCGGACACAGCTTCCTTCGCAATGCTCCGGCGGTGAGCAGCAGCGCTGTGCAATCGCCCGTGCGGTCATCAACGAGCCGAAGCTGCTCTTTGCAGACGAACCGACCGGTGCGCTGAATAAAAAGAATACCACAGAGGTACTCGATCTGCTGACGGAACTCAACCGCAGCGGACAGAGCATCCTCATGGTGACGCATGATGCCCGTGCCGCCTGCCGCGCATCGCGGATCATCTACATTGAGGACGGAAAGGTAATCGGTGAACTGACCTTGCCGCCCTATACGGTGCAAGAGGAAAAGAGCCGCGAAACACAGATCGGTGCATGGCTTGCCGCTATGAAATGGTGAGGCGCGGCATGAGAAGTATTCTGAAACTGACAATCGCCAATATCCGGCGCGGCAAGGGTGCATTCAAAAGCATCATTCTGCTGATGATGCTGCTGACGTTTTCATTCTCCGGTACGGTCAGCAATGACGACCGCCTGCGGGAAGCCCGTACCGAACGCTTTGAAAAGGAAGGCGTTCCCGATCTGCTCGTTTCCATCTATGACGATCTGCTGACGGAAGATATGCTGGATGATGTGCGGTCAAATCCGTATGTCAGCAGTCTCCGGACGGCAAAGAGCATTCTCTTTACACATTCGCCGCTGGTTGACGGCGAAGAAACCGAGGTCCGGCTGACGCTGGATGCGTACAGAAGCGGTCTGCACGTCTTCAATGACGACAGCAGCGCATTTCTGCCGGAAAGTCCGCTTTCGGACGGCGAAATCTATCTGCCCTATAAGATGAAGCTTCTGAACGGCTACGAAAAGGGGACGCAGATCACGCTCCGGACAAGAAGCGGCTTTGACGAAACCTTTACGGTCAGGGGGTTCTACGAAGACATCTATTTCGGTGCGACGACCTCCGGCGACAACTGCTGCATCGTCTCGGTGCATGACTATGAACGGCTTGCTGCCGAAAAAACGGAGCGGCTCGATGCGCCGGAACGTCATGCGGTTCTGATTGCACGGCTGTATATCGACGGAACGGGTGCGCTCTCTCAGGCAGAACTTCGGCGCGAACTCGGCATGAATACCGCGCTCCTCAATACTGCCAACAGCGCCGTCACCGGTGAGATGCGTGCAAGCAATATTGAGATGTACTCGAAGGTCGGCACGCGCATCGTTGCGATTTTTGTTGTGCTGCTGCTGACGGTTGTGCTGATCACCATGTACAACAGCATCCGCGCATCCATCGAAATGGATCAGGCGGAACTCGGCATTCTGAAATCGCAGGGCTTCACCGCCGGTCAGATCAGTCTGGTTTATGTCCTGCAATATACAGCCGCACTGGTCATCGGGGCGGTGCTGGGAATTGCGGTGTCTGTTCCTGCCTGCCGGTATCTCATTTCCATGTGGAAGAACCTGACCGGCATTCTCTCGGAGACCGGTGTTTCCATCCTGAAATGCGCCCTGCTCAGTGTCGGGATCATCCTGCTTTCTGCGGTGTTCATTTTCATCGCGACGGGCAAAATCCGGCATATTTCGCCCGTCTGCGCCATCAACGGTGCAAAGAGCGAGGTCTATTTTGACAGCCGCCTGAATACCCGCATCCGGAAAAAGCCGCTGGCATTCTTCCTTGCACTCCGGCAGCTCAATTCCCGCCGGAAAAGTTATCTCGGTACTGTATGCATCGTGACGCTGCTGGCATTTTTCATCGTCAGCATCATGATTCTCACAAAAGGTCTTGACACCGATCAGCTTTTCACAGACATCAGCGGTGAAATCAGCATCACGGATACAAGCGGATTCCGGATTTCCGATTCGGACGAAATACAGGAAGCTGTCCGCGGGATCGACGCGGGCGCACAACTGCTGACGGAAAGCTATCACCGTATGCTGATTGAGGATGAACTGTTCGCAGTTCATGCATACCGTTCGCCGGATGATGTATTCAAGCCGCTCAAAGGCCGTGTGCCGGAATATGACAACGAAATCATGCTGACGGAAGCTGTCTCGAAGCAGACCGGCAAGGAAATCGGTGACAGCATCCGCGTATCGTACAGAAATCACACCTATGAAATGGTTGTGACGGGTTATTTCCAGTCGGTCTGGGAATTCGGACTGGTGACGGCGGTGACGCCGGAGGGCATGATGAAACTCGGCAATCCGGAGATCGAAGCAGCCTTCGTGAAGCTGTCTGATCAGACAAAGCAGCAGCAGGTCACGGATATGCTGAACGACCGCTATTCCGGCAGACTGAAGGCACAGGCATTTACCGAGGACAGTTCCATTTCCACCTACAAAAAGGTCGTGTCAATTCTGATGAATTCGATCACTGCTGCGATTTACGCGGTGCTGCTGACTTTTGCAGCGGTCATTGTTGCGACGGTCTGCAAGCGCACGTTCATACGCGAACGCACAGACACCGGCATTTTCAAGGCGACCGGTTTCACGGTCGGTTCTCTGCGGATGCAGTTTGCGCTGCGTTTTACGCTGATTGCACTGGCAGGATCGGCGGCGGGCAGCATCGCAAGTATGCTGTGGTCGCGCAGAATGATCACCGGCATCCTGCGGATCGTCGGGCTGACCGATTTCACTGCGGATTATACCCCCGCTGTATTCATCATTCCTGCGGCAATCCTTTGCCTCTGCTTTTTCCTGACGGCATGGTTCGCCTCGCGCCGAATCGGGACAGTCAATGTCCGCGAACTGGTGACAGAATAAAACAAACCACGGATCGGATACCGCAAGGATCCCATCCGTGGTTTTTGTTGCTGTGCATTGCCGGCAGGAATCTGCACCGGTGAATTCTGTGCGGCGAACCGAACCTGTGCGAAAATGTTGCCGAGACATCTTGACAAAATTTGGTTAATATGTTATAGTATCTGTAGACATCATTCCTTTTTCAATTGATCTGACATTTTATTTTTGCAAAGTATTCACACGAAGGGAGAGATGATTTGAAGCAGGCGAAAAGACTGGCGGCACTTCTGGCGGGTGTCCTGTGTATCAGCCGGATGCCCGTTCATGCTTTTGCAGCGGAAAAAACAGAAGACGGCGTCACGCTGGCTGTTTCTGCTGACAAAGCCGGTTATGCTGCCGGTGAAACGGTCAGGGCAGCAGTCAGCGTTGTGAACAACAGCGGCATGGACCTCACCGATATATCTGTCAGAAGCATAATTCCTGCGCATTACCGCCTCGCGGAGGATTCGGGTGCTGTGCTGCGGTCAACCTATATTCAGGCAGGCAGTTCCATTTCGGCAGAGCTGATTTTAGAGCCGGAACTGCCTGAGACGACATCTGTGTCCGCGAAAGCGCAGGCTGCCGGCACGGAGACAACTGCCGCACAGGAAACATCCCGTGCCGCTTCTCAGCAGCGGCAGCAGATGCAGCCTGTGCAGGATAACAGTACTGTACCGCAAAAAGGTTCTGTCAGCACGGTGCTGATGATGCTTGGTGCAGCAGCATTCGCAGCGGGTGCGGTGTTTCTGGTAATCAAAAAGCGCAGAGGCAGGCAGCTTGCTGTGATCCTCTGCATTGCCGCGGCAGGTGCGATGTATCCTGCGGCGGAGGTATCAGCCGCCGATGCGGAGACAAAATCGTTCTCTGTCAGCGAAGAATTTACCGCTGCCGGTGAAACATTTGTGCTGACAGCAGAAATCACATTTTCATTGCAGACAGAAGATATGCAGGCTGCCGTCGCGGAATACTATGAGGAGAACTCCGAGCAGGTTATATCCGTGGAAGCAGCCGATGAAACGGCAGATGTCTTCACCGAACAGGAGGCAGTCCGTTTCATGGCGGAGAGAGGATTTACAGAGTATCCGCTGACTTATGACTTCAATATGGACGGTTCGTATGCGGATGAAGCAGAGGCTTCTGCGGAATCGGATGCAAAACACCCGATGTATCAGACCTATTTTGTCTCGGAAGACGGTTCGGTCTGGACGGTGTTTCTGGTCGGGAAGATGATCGCGGCAAATCCGGTTTCCTATAATCTGCAATCGGATCTGGAGACACAGGTTCTGGTCTCAGAGACCGGAACGCTGACAAGCTATACCGAAATGGGCAATCAATTCTACACCACTGTTCCAAAAGAATCTGCGGTTCTGCTAAAGGTCGTGGATCAGATCACAAGCAAAAAACTGAACGAATTATCATCTGAGGAGGTATTCCAGCCATGAAAAAATCTTTGCTTGCAAAATGTGCCGCCGCACTGATTGCCTGTACAACGCTGGGGGCGGTTCTGCCGTCCGGCATTCAGGCATCTGCCGGCGTCGATCCGGTCATTGTGGTTTCGCTAGGCGATTCCTATTCATCCGGAGAAGGAATTCCCGCTTTCTACGGGCAGGAAAAGGCGTGGGAGCAGCGGATTTATGACGAGGACTGGCTTGCACACCGTTCCAGAAACAGCTGGCCGGGTCTGCTGACATTTTCCGATATTGCCGGCACAATGCGGGATTACAATGTCAGGGAGACCAATTCCCCCTACTGCAAATGGTATTTCGGTGCGGCTTCCGGCGCAGAGACCAGACATATCAGCGGACAGACACAGGAGAAGAAAACCGCCAAGAGAACCTCGCTTTTCAAAACGCTGAAAACAACCTATCAGCTCCCGAAACAGATTGATGTGTTCAATCGGGTCAGCGGCGATGTCGATTATGTGACCCTCACAATCGGCGGAAATGATGTCGGGTTTGCGGATATTATCACCACCTGCGCAACCGGCAGTACCTATCTGCATTTCGGCAGCGGCAAGCTCAAGCTGGAAAAGCAGATTGACAGCATCTGGGCGCAGTTCGATACGACACGGGCAAATATCAAGCAGGTTTACAAGGATATTGAATCCCGTGCAGGCGAACAGGCGGAGATCATCGTGGCAGGCTATCCCAAGCTGCTGGATAAGGAAGGCAAGGGCGTTCTCATCAGCGAAAAGGAAGCAACCATTGTCAACCAGAATGTAACCAAGTTCAATAATCACATTGCCGGCATTGTGGATGAGTGCAAGTCGGAAGGAATGCCGATTCACTTTGTTGATGTCGAAGGCGAATTCGACAAGGGCGGCGGACATCAGGCGTATTCGGATGACGCATGGATTAACAGCATCATCCTGACCAAACAGGATCAGGATCTTGATCAGACCGGATTCGTCAGTGCCTATTCGATTCATCCGAATGCGGAAGGTGCAAAGGCCTATGCAAGATGCGTCAATGCGGCGATCAGGGAGATTGAAAGCAGCAAGGTGATGCGTGCGGCAATGGCATCTGCCCAGCCGGAGGAGACGCCGGATGCTGCGGAAGCGGTTGTTACAATTGTGGATGATGCTGCTGTGAACGCAGACGTCACAACCGAAACAGAAATTGTGTGCGAATCCGATGAAGCCGCTGCTGAAACCCTTGAACCCGATACGGCTGAAACAGAACTGATTCCTGTGGATCAGCCCGCTGCATAACGGTGCAATCTGCAAAGCCCTCCGGCGAAAGTGACATAAAAGATGTGCGCCATAGTATTTCTGATCTGGAATCAGAAGTACTATGGCGTTTCATTTGCCGGTGCAGCAGTATCGTGTTATAATTATGACAGACACAAATCGGAATACTATTCAGGAGTTCAGATCATGAAGGCAAAAAAGAATGCCCCGAAACGCTTTGAAACGCTTCGGGGCAAAACTTTTGTATGCGTATCCGGTTAAACAGTCAGAGGGGCTTTTTATGTATCCCGTAATCCGGAAATTGAAAAATCTTGTGACCTGTGCTATAATAATCCTGTCGAAATAGTTAGAGGGACCTCAAAAGACCGGAAGGGAGATGATCTTATGACGAACCAGACAGATTCTGAACTGCTGCAATTGTTTTTGCAGCGGGATCAGGCTGCGCTTGCCGGTACGCAGCAGAAATACGGCGGACTTTGCTGCAGTATTGCGAGAGGCATTCTCGGAAGCCGCGAAGATGCGGAGGAATGCATGAACGATGCGCTCCTGAAACTCTGGGAGAGCATTCCGCCGGAGAAACCGCGCAGCCTTGCTGCATACATCAGCGTGATTGTGCGTAATCTCGCGTGCAACCGGCGGGAAGCTGCGCATACGCAGAAACGCGGCGGCGGAGAATTTGCCGTTGCACTTTCTGAGATTGAGGATACGCTTGCTGCACCGGATAATCCGGAGCGCGTACTTGACACCATTGCCATCGGTGATGCACTGGACCGCTTCCTCGATACGCTGCCGGCGGAAACGCGCGTCATGTTTGTACTGCGGTACTGGTCGGATCTGAGCATCAGGGAGATCGCATCCCGCTGCGATGTCGGGCAGAGCAAGGTCAAGATGCTGCTGCTGCGTACACGCAGGGAACTGAAAGCATTTCTGGAAAAGGAGGGCTTACGATGAAAGACCGTGAATACATCAATATTATGAACCGCATCAGCGAGAAGCATATCGAAGAAGCCGTAACATGGGAAGATCCCGCACAGCAGAACCGGAAGTCGATCCGGCGGATGAGCCTCGGCATCGGTTCGATCGCGGCGTCGATCACGGTGGTGGCTGGCTGCATCGGCTACGATGCCCTGCACCGTGCAGCATCTCCCTTCGGGGATGAAAGCAGCATTTCGGAAGGTGTGGGGGGCAATCTGCTCGGCGGATCGGGCGAGATCAGGGGCTATACCGGCACGGGCAATCAGGTGTTGTTCTGCGATGACGTCTGCTGGTATCTGCCGGATGAAAATATCAAATGGGACCGCAATGGCGCAGGCGCAGCGTCTTTCCCGTTCGCAGACAATCTGCTGACGGACGGCGAACAGCTCTATACCTGCCATGACAATCAGCTTTTCATCTCGGACGGCTTCGGCGGGGAGACCCTGTTTGCGGATGTGCCGTGGCAGGTCAACCGCATTCAGAAGCTCAGCGATGACTGGTATCTCCTCTCCGCACTGGTGGAGTATTCGTGGATCGACGATCAGCCGCAGCCCTACGCGATCCTGAACCGGCAAAGCGGCAGCACGCAGTTCTGCGAGTACGGCAATGTCCGTCTCGACGGCGATACGCTGTTCTATGCCGATTTCGAGAATACGCTCTACAGCGCACCGGTTGACAATGTGCAGGCGGCACAGCCGGTTTATACCTTCCCTGCGGAACTCTCCGCCCTGACAGAGTGGACAATCCGGAACGGCACGGTCATGTCGGTGCATACGGATCAGAACGGGGACATCGGATGCTATGTCACGGATGTGTGGCCGGCAGCAGAAGTTCCGCCGGAACCGCAGGCGTTTTTCAACGGCGATTCCTACTGGGAAGCATGGCATTTTCTTGGCGGCAGACTGTATACGATGTCGGCGGATTTCAGCGGCGGCAATCTTGTGCTGACCGATACGCCGCTTGGAGACGGCGGACAGGATGAGGCTGTGTTCAGCGTGGAGACAGCATCCCTCTGGGACGATGACCAGGCGGGCGGTCTGCTGGATACCGCGATTTTTGATACCGGTGACTACATCATCTTCACGCTGCCGCTTACGGGCAGAAACGGCGAGCAGATCGTGGAATACCGCAGGGATACCGGCGAATACCGGTATGCCGGAATCGGGTACGCGCCGGAGCATCCCGCACTGCCCGAAGATACCGAACTCGCACTTCCGCAGCCAGACAGCGGATACTGTTCGCCGGAGGTATTCCCGATGTACTATATCCCCGCGGAGCATCTTGATTCTGACGGGATCGTGTGCTGCAGAATGCTGCCGGCAGTTCCCGCATCGGCATCGCAGTTTGATGCGGATGCACTCTATCCCACACTCCCGCAGGGCGGCGGCTTTATGCCGGATCCGAACGATCACCCGCATCTCAGCCTTGCGCAGGCAAAGGAGATCCTTCTGCAAAATGAAAATCCGGACGATTCCGACGGGGTCTTCCGGGCATTCAGTCAGGCAGCGGGCGACTATGCAGGCAAATTCCCCCTCGGCCTGAACTGCGCAGCCTATGAATACTGGCTCGCAGATGACGGCAGCGAACTCATCCTGGTGATCTGCTCTTACACGCCGAGTACAGAAGAATATGATTATGTGTACTTCCGCTATGACGCAGACGCGAAGCAGTATGCTTATGAATTCCTGACACCGCGCTCGCAGTCCGCGCAGCCGGAGCAGGGTTCTGTCACGGCGGGCGGTCAGGTCTCAGAGGTCAATGTCCTCGGCGGCAGGGGCAGCATCCGGGTATTCCGGTCTCCGCGCGGTGACCGGTTTGCGGAAGATGATGTGTATTTCTACGATCTCAAATACAAAAAGCGCTATCAGAACGGGGTACAGGATCCGGAATTCCTGCTGCCGCTGACAGAAGGCGATCCGGATGTGCAGCATTATGATGAAATGCTTGCCGCAGGTGACAGGATTCTGCTGTCTGACGATCACGCGCTGTATCAGATCCGGCAGGACGGCACACTGGAGACGCTGTACAGTTTTCCTGTCGGAGGCGAACAGGATCCGTATACCGATGTCACCCTGATGCGTGCTGCCGAATTTGGCAGACCGCAAAAGCTCTTTGTGACACTGGGCTTCCAGGATGCCGGCTACAGTATTGATTATCAGGATGCGGTGCTGGATCTGCAAAGCCATGATCTTCTTTTCCTGCATACGCGGGACAGTGAAGGCAGAAGAATGTACCTGATCACGGAGGATGCCGTCTGTGCGATTGCAGAACACGGCTCTGCGTATGAGCTTATACAGTTTGCCGATGACGATTCGTTCACGGTTATTTCGCCGGAGAACTGGAACATCAACGGCAATGAGCGCTGCTGCATAGACGAAAACCGTCAGCTCTGGTTTGTCAATACAGACGGACAGTTCTGCTGCGGCAGCATGGATGACGGCTCGGTCAGGGTTGTTGACGAAGCTGCATATCAGCTTGCTGCGGAGGCGTTTTCCGGAACGGGGAAAAGTGTCCGGATCAATCCGTCTGAAGCGCCCTATGCTGCACTGTGCAATAACGACGGTTCTGAGGCGGTCACGCTGAAGGAAAGCGCGGATTCCGAGGGACAGGAATGCATCCCCGCAGGCGCTTACTGCGAAAACGGCATCACGCATATCATTCTTCAGGAGTACGCAAAGGACGGTTCACAGCCGGCGAAAACTACGGTCTATACTGTGGACGGCGGCAAGGTCTCTGCGGAATCCTATGATTGTCCGGTGTGACAGTCTGCTTCCTGTACGCTGATACGGGAAAGGAACATCAGCCCGCACAGTTTTGCGCTGTGCGGGCTGTTTCTGCGTGATGCGGTTACGTTCCGATGGTCACAGTATACGCGCCGTTTTCGAGTGCCCCGACTGTGATTTTCAGTCCGGGATCAACCGTCATGCTGTCGTTTGCGTCATACCAGCGGAATCCGGAGATGCTGCTGTCAATTACATCGCCGCTGTGATAGAAATTGTCGGTGTTGGTGTCGTCGATGATGCGGATAAGGCGTCTGCCCTGATCTTTGTTGGTGAATTCGCTGCCGCTGCCGTAGCGGAAATAGGTATTCCAGCCGTATTCGGTTGTTGCATCAATGTGATACACACGAACACCTTCGCCTGCCTGCTGCCACCATGCAGTTTTGCTGCCGATGCCGCTGTTGTTGCCGTCTCCGGAGGCGTATTCGAGGATAAAATACTCCGAGAAATAATCCTCTGCAAGCTGTCCGTGCGGGATGATGATACAGTTTCCGGCATCGGTCTGGGCGTTGCGCAGCGTGAAGGTCTGCGTACCCTGTGCGGGGTCGTACACCTGCACCTGATTCTGTCTGAACCAGCCCTCCATCAGCTTGGAGAATGCGCCGAAATCAGAACCGGCATCGGTGTCCATCAATTCCGCGCCGGCAGTACCGTGCATACCCTCGCTGTCATTGGGATTGGTAAACAGGTAATAATCCGGCAGACCGGTGCAATGGCCGAGTTCATGGCAATAGGAGCTGATGTAGTTGATGTAATTGGCAGGGGATTCGATCTGTGCATTGCCCGTGATGATATGTCCCACGCCAACGCCGTCTACGCGGTAAGCGGGATCTCCGAATGCACCGGCACACGGCCACCAATGTGCATCGCCGGCTTTTGTCGGGGTTGTGAACAGCGTCGCGTCGATCCTGCCGTCACCGTTTCCGTCGAACTGCGAGAAATCAACCTGATCTTTGAATGCATCATAGCATTCCTCCGCGATTTTGACCTTGTTGTCGTCATAGACCGCCTGATTCTGCCTGGTCGTGTACCGGAAAACCTGTCCGTCAAATGTCATGCTGCCCTTCGAGGCTCTGCCGTAAAATGCAGAGAAACTCTCAAACGGATAGCAGGCACTTGATTCATTTGCAGCACCGAAGGAAATCTGATTCAGTTCTGCAAGCGTCGGCTCATAATCGTAGCGGCAGTCCGGAAAATCAACATAAAATACAACCAGCTTTGCTCTGCCCTGTGTCGGGAGAGATGCGCCGTGCTTTGCCATATTTGCGGTGATGAACGGACTTTCTTCCTGCGGCTGATCCGGTACTGTGCTGCCGCTGACCAGAAGCGTTTTCAGCAGCGAGAGGTCGATGGCATTCAGTCTGCCGTTTGCATCCAGATCGCCTGCTGCCCAGTCCGGCAGTTCCGTATCCGGATGCACCGTCAGCCAGTTTTGCAGCAAATGCACATCGTTCCGGTCAACTGTTCCGCTGCGGTCAATATCGCCTTCCGCTGCGGGCGGATTCTGTATTTCGGGCAGGGCATTTGCAAGATCAAATCTGCCTGGTTCATCCTTGATTTTCGTCCACATATAACGCAGCATCCAGCCGTCAAATTTCGTGATTTTTGCAGCAGAACCTGCCATCATGATGGAATTTTCGCCGCCGGGGAATCCGCCGGGCGGGAAGCCGTCCGATTCGCCCTCGCCGCCGTAGAAATCGGTCATGCCGAAGCCGTGTCCGATTTCATGTTCCAGAACATGAAGACTGTTGTTTCCAAGCATCCCAAGATATGCCGTATCGGAAAGCCGCTGTCCCCAGTCTCCGCCGCAGCCGCCAATATCCGGAAAGCCCTGCGTTGCCCACATATACATATCAAACCGCTTGTCAAGTCCGCCCGGATATGCATAGCCGGTTTCTGCGAAATGATCAAAGCGCGAGAGGGCTGAGGGCGCATAGGGTTCTTTATCCGGAATGGTATCCCTGCCGTTTGTGGTGTCGTACTGCGCATCGTAATATTTCGTATCCGTGTAAACAGTTTCGTCGTCGTGCAGATCCAGCAGGCAGCTTTTGTCGATGACTGCCCAGCCGACGATCTTGACATCAATATGCTGATAGGGCCAGTTTTCGTAGCCCGCCAGCCAGTCATTCCAGTCGTTGATGCAGGTGGAAAGCATCGTCTCAAACTGCTGCCGCTGTTCGTATGTGACAGTGCGGTAAGACTGCCATTTGACCACGTAGTTGATCGTACCCTTGCCCGCAACAATCTGATCAAAGACCGTATTGCGGCGTTTGGTGGATTGTTCCCGCTCGATGCGGTTTGTCCAGATCCAGTCTGCTGCATACTGAAACTCAGACGGCAGATCGGAAATGCTCGCGGCAGATGCCGTAACGGAGACAGGCGATGATACCTGCGGAATTGTCACCGGTGCAAGTGACAGCGCCGCCGCCAGTAATGCAGCAGCCAGTTTCATTGTTTTCATAAGATTCTCCCCCATTCATTCCAGACAGGCGTTTCCGATTGTACGGCTGCTTCGCCCGAAGGGGAGGGCATTCCGCGCTGTACGGTTCGGAGACTGCCTGTGCGGTGTCGGATTGTCGAATTTTCAATCCTTATGGTTATTTTACTATATTTCGGTCGAAGGGTCAATTGTGAATTGTGTGTTGTTTATGTACGATTGTGCTAATTGTGGCATTCTTGCGGACAAGCAGGGGGCTTCCCGGAAGAAAAGCAAAACCGC
The DNA here is from genome assembly GCA_002395085.1 of Ruminococcus sp. UBA4275. GTDB lineage: Bacteria > Bacillota > Clostridia > Oscillospirales > Ruminococcaceae > Firm-04. The sequence continues at coordinate 14,355 of DGVV01000148.1, forward strand.
CCTGTTTGCACAAGGCGGTTTGTCTGTGAAAAGATTGGCATGGCGGATCACTATGCAATATGAAATCAGGAATCGCTGTGCAGAGCATCTGCCTGCATCCGGTATGCAGAGGGAGTAATCCCTTTCTGCGCCTTGAATTGCTTTGCAAAATGCGCATAGGATGCATAGCCGCAGTCTTCCGCGATCTGCGAAATAGTACGGCTGGTGCTGTGAAGCAGCGTCATTGCCTTTTGCAGCCGGAAATCAATCAGTTCCTCAAAGATGCTTTTCGCAAAATAGCTTTTGTACATCCGCTGCAAATAGCTTCTGCTGACATGGGTGCGCCGGCACAATTCCGCGACACTCCAGTCATTCTCCGGATGCTGCTGCATCTCCGTCCGGATCTGCACAAGCAGCCGGTAAAGCTGTGTATTTTCTTCCTCTTTTGCGCGGCCTGTATTCTGGGAACGGAGTTTTGTTTTTTCTGTGAGTTGTTCAAATGCAAGGCAGAGATAGCTGATAAAGGTGCAGTATTCCGCCTGATAGCAGCAGGGGAGTCTGCCGAAGGATAATGCCGCATATCCGAACTGCCGTTCATCCATGTGCAGCAGCGAGAGAAAATATGCACTCGGATGATCTGCATTCTGCGTCAGATATGCAATCAGATCTGTCTGTTTCATCTGCCGCTGTGAGATGCCGCTGCTTTTTCCGGCACGGTCACACCAGAGTACCTCGCAGCATTCGCTGTGCGCGGGCTGATGCGGCAGCATTTTTTGCAGGTCGCTGTCTGTCAGGAAGATGCGGAACTGATTCCAGTGACAGACCAGATATACACGGTTTGCAATCAGAAACAGCAGGTCATGCAGCGATTTCGAGTGCATCAGTTCAAACAGTACTTCACTGTGATAAAACCATTCTTTATAGTTTGCGAGAAGGCGGTTTTCTCTGCGGCTTTTTTCGGTCTGCTGCTGCACCGGCACACAGCCGCAGCTATTGCCAATCTGAATCCGGCGGTGCTTTGTCGGGATTCTGCGGCAGTTTCGCCCTGTAATAATGCTGTACAGCCGCCGGAAGGCATCCGCACCAAGCTGATAGCAGCTTTTCGGGAAACTTGTCAGGCTGACATCGCTTTGTGCTTCATCCAGATAGCCGTCAAAACCGGTCACGGCAAGATCCTGCGGGATGCGGATGCCCGCTTTCTCCAGTGCGGCAATCAGCGCATCTGCCATGATGTCATTTGCACATACCACTGCTTCCGGCATGGCAAGTTCTCCGCAGATGAGGTGCTGTGCAAACTGCACCGGCGCATTCCGCCAGAAATCGCCGTATGCATAATAGCTGTCATCATAATACAGCCCGTGCCGCTGCATCACATGAAAATATGCCTCCAGACGGTCTTCTGCCTGCGCAGAACCCTTTATGCCGGTCAGGCAGTAGATTTTCTTATGCCCGTGAACCTGTATCATGTGTTCGACCAGCAGTTCAAACGCCTCAGGGTCATGGGAAACGGCGTTTTCAAAAAACGGGTGTTCGCCTGCATCCAGCAGCATGACCGGTTTTCCTGTGCTGCACAGCAGATCGTCAATCTACTTCTGGATGCTGCCGCGCGCAAATGCATTGCGGTCGTAGATGAAGCCGTCGAAATCCGGTAGGGCAATCAGCCGCAGCAGATCGGCTTCATGGGCTACGTGCGGGGAGACGGGTTCCTGAAAATTGTTTTTGGTTGACAGCACAATGACATTGCAGTTTGCGCGGTCACTCTGTGCAAGGATGCCGCAGATCATCTCCGCGATATAATCCCGATAGCATTCTGCCGTCAGTACGCCGAATGTCAGTCTTTTGTGCATGATTATGTCACCCGCCCTTCCGTGTTTTCTCTTATTGTATCATATTGCGAACCAAAATGCAAGACTTTATCACATATTTTCCTTGTGCGTTATGCACAATTATCCTGTGATACGGCACAATAGAATCTTGTGTTGTAACGGTTATTTGCTTTATAATATAGGTGTGGGCATTGTCTCCGGCTGCAAACCGGTATGCCCGATACAAATGCAGAAAGGGAAAATGGGAAAATGAAAAAAAGAAGAAGCGCAAATCCACTGTTTACAAGGGGAATCCTGCTCAGCCTGCTTACTGTTCCGGCCATGCTGTGTCCGGACATGGGCATTGTGAATGTGCCTCACGCGTCAGCAGGCGACATCAGCGGGAGGGTGATCTATGTTGCGGAGAACGGCAATGACTATACCGGCAACGGTTCGTCTGCAAGCCCCTTCCGTTCCATAAAAAAGGCCGCGGACGAGGCAACTGCCGGCACGACCGTTCTGATCCGCCCCGGCACGTACATTGAGGATGACATCCGCCCGAAGGAATCCGGCAAAGAGGATGCTATGATCATCTTCCGCCCCGAAAAGACTTCCGATATGGGCAAGGTCATCATCAAGCACAAGGATGTGTTCAACGGTTCTTCCGTGACGCCGGAGGTGCGCGCAAACTGGCTGCGCGATACCGGCTGGAGTGAGGATGAGGTGCGGCATTATGACAATGCCGGCATCGAATATTCCATTGCGGGCAGAAAGAATGAACTGACCGATGTGTTCAATCTGTTCGGCAGAGACTATATCTGGATTGAAGGCTTTGTCTTTGAGGATTACCAGTATGCCCGCAGCACCATCAATATCATGGGTACGGGCAATGTCGTGCTGAATAACCAGTTCAAGAATATCGGCTGTGTGTACAATGCACCGTGGTCATGGTCGAATCAGGGCGTTTACCGTCCGGATGTGACCATTCCGGTCGCGGGGCCGGACAATGTCATCCGCAATAACTTCTTCCAGAGTATCTACGGCGAAACACTCTGCTATGACAACCATACCCAGAACAGCATTATCTCCGAAAACACCTTTATCGGTGCAATCGGTAAGAACGCCGGTGCAGGCGGCGCGGAATCCTCGACCCTCGGCGGCAGAGCCGACGGCAACCGCAATAACGCATTCGCCTTCAATTACTCCGGCGGATCGGTCAACGGCGGCACAATCTGGCTCGACATCAGCGTCAGAGATTTCACCGCCGTCCGCAATGTCGCCCACAATACCGCCTATTTCATGTTCAATGAATCGGAATGCACCCGCAACTGGGCGTATGAAAATATCGTCTACAATCTGCCGCTTGATGCAAACGGGCGCATGATCGGGGACACCGGTTATTTCAGCGATTTCCATGCACAGCGCATCGAGACCGGACTGTTTTCCGCCTTCTGGGATACCGGCTCTACATGGGATGCGCACTGGGTCAATAACGTGACCTACAACCTCAAAAACGGCATCTCGCTCGACAGATCGTGGAACAATGAGGTGCGCGGCAACATCGCCTTTGAGGACGACAACAGTATGTACAGCGCCAATGATACGACAGGCATTCTGGTCAAGGAGACTTCCGTCAACGGCTTCCATGCGTGGCACGGCATCGACCTGAAAGGCGGCGGCATCAATACCTTCCGGAATAATCTCTGGTATTCCGCGAGAAAGCCGGTGTATGTGCGGTATATGGATCCTTCGCAGCCTGCCATTACGGTGGATGCTTTCAATGCGCAGATCGGCTCGAAAACCGAACTCGGAAAAGATCCGATGTTTGCAGATGCTGCTGCCGGCGATTTCACGCTGAAGGCAGGCAGTCCGGCAATCGGTTCCGGCGAACGCGGCGCGGACAGAGGTGCTTATGCGGTCTATCCGAAAACGAAAGTCGGCTATCAGCAGGATCTCGGTCTGACGGAAGATGTCAATGCAAGCTTCCGTGCGCTGAATACCGCTGCACAGCCCGGCGATGTCATTGATCTGGAGCTGAAACTCAGCAAGCCTGCAAACGAAACCATGAACTTCAAAATCACGCCCGTTGCAGGCGATGCGCAGCCAGACCGGGACTACAGCTTTGTCGATGATCCGGCTGTCACTTTCCATGCGGGCGATACTGCAAAGACGGTTCGCGTGAAGATTCTGCCGGGCTATGACCTCGATCAGCTTCTGGTTTTCCGTCTTGTTCCCGCAGGCAGCACCCCGCTGGAAGCAGTCGGTGCGAGAGATATGCATCTGGTCAGAATCCAGAGAGCGGAAAAGCGTGTGCTGGTCATCAACAATGTGGGCGATGCAATGGGCACTTCCATTGTGGAACTCCACAAGCCCGGCGAACTCGTCACAATCGACGCCAAATCCAGACCCGGCTATACCTTCGAGGGCTGGCAGCCCGGTATTGATGCGATGGAGGTCACGCCCGTCAGTGCGGACGGTACACGCGCTACGTTCATCATGCCGGCATATAACCAGCGCATTCAGGCGAAATGGAAGCTTAACGGGCAGTATGTTCATGTTTCGGGCATCAGCCTCAGCCGCGATTCGCTTGCCATGAATGCCGGCGATACCGAAACGATTGCGGCTGCGGTATCCCCGAATAATGCCACCGACAAGGCTGTGCTGTGGACTTCCTCCAATCCGCTGGTCGCTTCTGTGGACAAGGACGGTATGGTGACCGCCCTCTCTGAAGGTACGGCGGAGATCATTGCCAGAACACTCGAAGCCAGCGACAAGCAGTTTACCGCGAAATGCAAAGTCTCCGTCACGGGATCGCTTGCACCTGCGGGCGATGTGATCGAAGCGGAGGACTTCAATGAGCAGTCCGGCATCGACATCGAAGAATGCAAGGAAGGCGGCAGCGATGTCGCGTACATCGAAAACGGTGATTCCATCGGCTTCCACGGCATCAACTTCGGCAGAGGCTCCAGAACAATCGAATTCCGCATCGGCGCAAACAGCAGCGGCGGTGCAATCGAGGTGCATCTGGGTTCGCCGGATGGCAAGCTGATCGGCAGCATGGATGTCAGCGGCACAGGCGGCTGGCAGAACTGGAAAACGCAGAAGTGCAGCATTGATCCCACAACCGGCGTGAACGATGTGTATTTCGTTTTCAAGGGCGGGGAAGGTTATCTGTTTAACCTGAACTGGTTCCGCATCAACTATCCCTATGAGAACGACGACCTGATGGGCGATGTCAATCTCGACGGTGCGGTCACTGTGGCAGATGCCGTCATGCTGCAAAAATGGCTGGTGCGGCAGAGCGATGAGCTGACCTGCTGGCGTCATGCCGATATTTGCAGCGATACCAGAATCAATGCAGCGGATCTCTCTCTGCTGAAGCAGATGCTGATGACCCAGTGATTGCTCAGCCATCATCTGAAACAGGCAGCGTCCTCACAAGGGGTGCTGTCAGGCTGTCGAAAAAGGTATCGCTGCGCGATGATTATAATGGGGCGCT
>DGVV01000143.1:0-5046 GCA_002395085.1 Ruminococcus sp. UBA4275
TGATTCCGCACCGACCGGACTGTTCATCGCAGTGATCATGATGGGCATGACGGCGTTCCTCGCACGTAAGCGTAAGGATGAGAACGACGAGGCGTAAGCCTGACGTGATGATCTGATCCGACCCATGCGACCCCCGCTGCTTTCGGGCAGCGGGGGTTTTGCTGTCTATATGCCTATTGACAAGCTAGGCAAATCATGGTATAATAATCCCGTCAGCAGCAGGGAAATCGCCTTGCTGCACGGTTTTTTCTGGAAAAGGAGGTGCGCGGTGATCTATGCTGATCATGCGGCGACCACTGCTGTGTCGCCGGCGGCAATTGCGGCAATGATTCCGTATCTGGATACTGTTTACGGCAATCCTTCCAGTCCGCATCTGTTCGGGCAGCGGGCAAAGGCAGCTCTGGATGATGCCCGTTCCCGCATCGCGCACTGTCTCCATGCGGATGCGAAGGAGATCTATTTTACATCGGGCGGCAGCGAGGCGGATAATCAGGCGCTTCGTACCGCTGCGATGATCGGTGCTGCAAACGGCAAACGGCATATTGTTTCGGCTGCGTTTGAGCATCATGCGGTTTTGCATACACTGGATGCACTTGCACGCGAAGGTTTTACCGTGACGCTGCTTCCGGTTCCGGAAGACGGCATTTTGCCGGCGGCGGATGTTGCCGCGGCGCTGCGGGAAGATACGGCGCTGGTCTCTGTGATGTATGCGAACAACGAAATCGGGACGGTGCAGCCGGCCGCCGAGATCGGTGCGGTCTGCCGGAAACGCGGGGTGCTGTTTCATACGGATGCGGTGCAGGCGGCGGGGCATCTCCCGCTGGATGTGCAGGCAGACTGCATCGACCTGCTTGCCATATCAGCTCATAAATTTCACGGGCCGAAAGGAATCGGGGTGCTGTATGCGCGGCGCGGGATTACACCGAAGCCGTTGATTTTCGGCGGCGGACAGGAACGCGGCAGGCGCGCCGGTACGGAAAATGTGCCGGCAATCATGGGGATGGCGGCTGCACTGGAAGAAGCGACGGCGCATCTGCCGGAGAATACTGTGCGGCTGACTGCGCTGCGTGACCGCATCATAGCGGGGCTGCGTGCCATTCCGCAGAGTTGTCTGAACGGGGATGCAGTCCGGCGGCTGCCCGCGAACATTCACTTCAGCTTTGCGGGGATTGAGGGCGAATCGCTGCTGATGCTGCTGGACAGCCGCGGCATCTGCGCCTCGGCGGGCAGCGCCTGTGCATCCGGCTCAACAGAACCGAGTCATGTACTGACCGCAATCGGCAGATCCCGCGCACTGGCAAACGGTTCGCTGCGTCTTTCCATCGGGGAGGAATGCACGGAAGCGGATGCCGACTGCATTGTGCAGAATGTGCAGGAGATTGTCTCATATCTGCGGGAGGCAGCGCATTGGAATGAGAATTGAGGAAACTGCGATGAAGAAAGCATTGATCGCGATGAGCGGCGGCGTTGATTCGAGCGTTGCAGCCTATCTGACACAGGAAGCGGGCTATGCGTGCATCGGCTGCACGATGAAGCTCTATGACAATGAAGATGCGGGCATAGCACGGGAGAAAACCTGCTGTTCGCTGGATGATATTGAGGATGCACGGGCAGTTGCGAACCGGCTGGGAATGCCGTATTACGTGTTCAATTTCACGGAGGAATTCCGCGAGCAGATCATCGGAAAATTTGCGCGGAGCTATCTGTGCGGCATGACGCCGAACCCCTGCATTGACTGCAACCGCTGCATGAAATTTGAGAAGCTGCTGGATCGTGCTGCTGTGCTGGGCTGCGATAAAATCGTGACGGGGCATTACGCACAGGTCGTGGAGACGGCGCAGGGGTATCAGCTCCGGAAGGGTGCGGATGCGGGCAAGGATCAGAGCTATGTGCTGTATATGCTGACACAGCAGCAGCTTGCGCACATCCTCTTTCCGCTTGGCGGAATGCCGAAAGCCGAAGTGCGGAAAATCGCGGAGGAACACGGTTTTGTGAATGCGCACAAGCGCGATTCGCAGGATATTTGCTTTGTGCCGGACGGCGATTATGCACGGGTGATCGAGGCGCAGACCGGCATTACACCGCCGGAAGGTGATTTTGTGGATACAAAGGGCAATGTCATCGGACGGCACGCAGGCATCATTCATTACACGGTCGGGCAGCGGCGCGGGCTGGGTCTGGAACTGGGTCATGCGGCGTATGTATGCGGCATCGACGCGGGACAGAACCGCGTGGTGATCGGGGACAGCAAGGATCTGTTCTCGGACACGGTTCATGTGCAGGATGTGAACTGGATTGCCGGCACACCCCCGCAGGAGGCGCTGCGCTGTGCGGCGAAAATCCGGTACCGGCATCCGGAACAGCCCGCAGAACTGACCTTCATCGGGGAACGCGAGGCAGTGCTGCATTTTGATGTGCCGCAGCGTGCGGTGACGGCAGGGCAGGCGGCGGTCTTTTACGACGGCGACATTGTACTGGGCGGCGGCACGATTGTCACGAAATAAGATGCGTGACCATACAGCCGCACACGGATTCCCGGTTTTTTGTGCAGTTTCATACGCATCTGCTTATTGATATTTCTTCCGTAATATGTTATAATAAATCCATTCAAACCTTACGGAGGGGATTTCACATGAGGCGAACGGGAAGGCAGGCGGCGATATGAGCAGAGTACACGGTGTCTCGAAAACGCGGCGCATCTACATAACACAGCTTGTGATCCGATGTCTTGTGCTGGTGATCTGTGTGCTGCTGCTGATCTTTAAACCCGAACAGGCGGAGATTCTGCACGGCTGGAACTTTTTCCGGCGGTTTTCGCCGTTTCATCTGCTGTGGCTGGCGTGGATGCTGGATATGCTCTGGCAGATTGTGCCGGTCAGGAAGCATCTGACGATTGCACTTGGCTCGCAGAAACATTTCGGCTTCCGGTTTCAGCCGATTCGCGAGAGCATCAATTATCAGGCATTGCGGCGGCATATCATCACGACGACGAAGGCAGCGTACAAGGTATTTGCGATCTGGTTTGCGGTGGTGGCGGCGGTTTCGCTGCTGCGATATTTCGGGCTGCTGACGGATACTGCGCTGCTGCTTGTCACGATAGCGTTTTACGTCTGCGATCTGATCTGTGTGCTGGTGTGGTGTCCGTTCCGGCTGATTCTGAAAACGCGCTGCTGTACAACCTGCCGCATTTTCAACTGGGATCATCTGATGATGTTCACGCCGATGCTGACCGTACACGGTTTTTATTCGCGTTCGCTGCTGCTGATGGCGATTGCGGACTGGCTGATCTGGGAGCTGTGCATTATGATGTATCCGGAGCGGTTCTGGGAGCAGACAAACAGTGCGCTGCGCTGTGAAAACTGCACCGATAAACTCTGCACACAGTACTGCGAGGCGAACAGGCGGAAAAAATAACCGCGCTCTCAATCAGCAATTATTGAACAGACAGGATACGCGCTTTTCCGGAAATACGGAGGAGCGCGTTTTCTGCTGCGGATATACGGGGGAAGCCTGAAAAACGGAGCGTCAGATTTCCAAAAATTTTTTTGAAAAAAGTGTGACCTGCGGCACAAAAAAGTTGTCATATATTATGTGGGGATAACTGCGCCCATTTGCGGGAGAGGCTGGAATCATCCGCTGTATCTTTCGCACACAAAACAATCACGCTTTCTGCGAAACCTTGATAATGTTGTCGAAATTGAGAAAATCGCTTGCTTTTTTCGCGGAATTGCATTAAAATATAAGATGTGTCGGAGTGCGCAGTTGCTCCGGAAAAGAAAATGGAAAGGTTGATACAATCATGGCTCGTTCCAAGAACCGGCTCAAAACCGGAACGATTATCTGGCGCGTCGTTGTTGTCTTTTTCACCACGCTCCTGATGATTGTCATCGGACTCTACTTCATCATGCTTATCATTGCCAAAGGACCTTCTCCGACGGCGAAAAAACTGTTTGTCTGCTCGGTGCAGGAAACCAGTGCGATCAAATTCCTCGCAAACTGGTATTTTTCAGATGAACAAATTGCAGAATATCTCGGCTCGAACCGTGAAGCGACGGAAGCGGTCAATACCGCGCTCATCCAGATTGCCTCGCCCGATGCTCCCGCCGAAAACGGCGAAACCGCTGCGCCCAGACAACCGATGGAACTGGTGGACGTGCAGGGAAGCACCTACAAGGGCAAGCTGCTGAAAATCGCAGATCCTTCCCGTGTGTTTGTCGGCATCTCCGGTCCTTACGGCGAGGCGTATGAGGGCAAGCGCGTCAAGGATATGATGGATGCCTACGGCGCAGTTGCCGGTACAAACGCAGGCGGATTTCAGGATCTCAACGGCGTCGGCAACGGCGGCATCCCGCTGGATCTCGTGATCTCGGAGGGACAGCTCCGCTATGGCGGTCTCGCAACCAGTTACAACAATGTCATCGGCTTCGATCAGGATAACATTCTTCATGTCGGTACGATGACCGGTCAGGAAGCAGTGGATCTCGGTCTGCGTGATGCGGTCTGCTGGGCGACCGGCCCTACCCTCATCATCAACGGCAAAGCCTGCAATGAGCAGGAGTCCCTCGGCGGCGGCTTCAATCCGCGTACCGCAATCGGTCAGACCGCTGACGGAACAGTGCTGATGCTCGTCATCGACGGCAGACAGACCTCCTCACTCGGTGCAACCTATGATGATCTCGTGAACATCATGCTCCAGAACGGCGCAGTCAATGCGGCGAACCTCGACGGCGGCAGCTCCTCGCTGATGTATGTGAACGGAGAGCTGGTCAATGTCTGCTCCTCGCTGTATGGCCCGCGCAAAATGCCGACCGCATGGCTCGTGAAGCCTGAGTCCTGACGAAAGGAGCTGACAGAACATGGAATGGAATGAACAGGAAACCGGACGTCCGGAGGCAGCAAGACCGCGCCCGCAGCGTCCGGCAAATGCCCCCGCAAGACGTCCTGCGCAGGGCAATGGTACAAGACCCGCAGCAAACGGTCAGCGCCGCCCCGCACCGGCAAACGGTGCAAGACCCGCAGCAAACGGTCAGCGCCGCCCTGCACCGG
>DGVV01000143.1:5156-6695 GCA_002395085.1 Ruminococcus sp. UBA4275
CTGCACCGGCAAACGGTGCAAGACCTGCGGCATCCGGTCAGAGACAGCCGCAGCGCCGTCCCGCACCGGCAAACGGTACAAGATCTGCGGCATCCGGTCAGAGACAGCCGCAGCGCCGTCCCGCACAGGGCAGCGGCACAAGATCTGCTGCCGCCGCACAGAGACAGCCGCAGCCCCGTCCTGCACAGGGCAGCCGCAGCGCAGCAACCGCCAGAAAACGCAGCCTTTCCAGATGGCGCGTCGGCATGGCAATCTACATTATCGTATTCTTCCTTGTCATCCTCTGGGCAATGCATCATCTGTGGCTCTATCTCGGTGAGTTCGAGAAATCCAGACCGGAACATACCATTGAGGCGTATGTTTCCCACCTCCAGAGCGATTTCTACGATCAGATGGTGGAACAGTCCGTCGGGCAGACCGCCCTTTCGGAGTATGAAACCGCAGAAAGCGTGATCCGCACGCTGAATGTTGCGGGTGACGGCAGCGCCTCTTATTCATGGGGCAAAAAAGGCGATGAGTACACCGATGATGCCCCTGTTTACGTGATTCGCTACGGCGATGCCGCAATTGCATCCGTTGCACTGACCCGCGAGGGCAGCACGGAGCAGTTCGATTTTCCGGTCTGGCGTGCAGCTGAACCGAAAACTATGATGGAACTCTCCGCAACACCGGAATACTCTGTGAATGTGACCATGCCGGCAGGTTCTTACCTGACCGTCAACGGTGTGCCGGTCTCGGAATCAGCCGTTCAGACGGCAGAATCTCCGCTTGAGATTGATGCGGCAGCCGCAGCCCTTGTCGAGCAGCCCACTGCACTGAATTGCAGCATCACCGGACTCTACACCGTTCCGGAAGTGGTTGTGAGCGATGCGAACGGCAATCTGCTGAATGCATCCGTCAGCCCCGCAGAGAATGACAAGCAGCGGAATTATGTGTTTGATCCGGCAGACGCTGATCCGGCAGATCCCGCATTGATCAGCCGCATCGAGGCGCTGACCCGTGCCTATGCGGACTATATGGTCAACAAGGATCTCGAAACATGGAATAACCTCTACTATCTCAAGAATTTCCTTGTTCCGGGTTCTGAGGCGGAGAATATGATGGCGTCGCTGGTCAATGACGTTTACTGGAACAACGACTACACCAGCCGTGAGGACAAGCTGCTGGAAGTCAGCCACATCAAGATGTACTCGGATACCGTCTGCACCTGCGAGGCGCATTTCGAGATGATTCTGACCAAGACTTCTGACCGCGGCACGATCGCGAACAACTACGACGGCACGGTCGAGTGGACGCTTGTCAAGAGCGGTGAAACATGGAATGCCTGCAGCATGAAGCTTCTGAATGCCGGCGGCGACTCCACTGAGAACTGATTATGCAAAGACCGTTTCCTGTTTCGGGAAACGGTCTCTGCTTGTCGATAAAGGTATCGCTGCGCGATGATTATAATGGGGCGCTCGCCGCTCCGCACACTCCGCTGTGAGTTTGCAAGCAAACTCACCCAAATCCCGCCAAAGGGATGCTATCCCTTTGGAATCC
>DGVV01000138.1 GCA_002395085.1 Ruminococcus sp. UBA4275
GTGAACGCGGAGAAGTCGATTGCGTACTGCATACCGGCAGTACCGAGGTCATTGCTGACAATCCAGTCAATCGAGAACGCCTTGCCTGCCTCAACCGTGTACTTGCCGTCCTTGAACTTCGCATTGGACTTGCCGCCGTCCTGCGGAACGAGATCGTAAACGATCGAGCCGCTGGGATTGGGATCATCCGAACCGCCGTCGCCAACCTTCAGCGTAATCGGATTGAAGGTTCTGGCAATCGGATCTGCTTTGTCATCAATGGAGACCGTTTGGTTCCTGGCATCACTTGCTGTCCAGAGGTCAATCTTATAAGTGCCGTCTGCCGTCGGAGTAATCAGGTTGAAGGAAGCGACAACGCTGCCGTCATCCAGCTTGGTCTCCTTGGTATTGGCATAGATAAGATCATATCGACCGGTGGAATCGATCGCGCCGAGCTGATACGTACCGGGATAGTCGCCTTCCTCGCAGTCTTCAAACGAACCGCCTGCCTTAGTAAAGGCGGAGAAGTCGAAGGCATACTGAAGGCCGGCGGTACCCGGATCGCCGGTCACAACCCAGTCGATTGTAACCGGTTTGCCTCCTTCAACAGTCGCAACACCGTCAGAAAACGGGATCTTGCTGTCCTGCGGAACGAGGTCATAGGTCAGCCCTGCCGCCGAGGCGGTCAGTGTAGGAAATGCCGCGATCACAGACGTTGCAGCGAGGCACAAGGAAGAAAGTGCAGAAATGAATCTCTTCATCTTATTCCCTTTCCGGATTATGTGCGCAAGGGAGAAATCCCCGGCGCACATAAGCCCTCATCTGTGTTTTGGTTTGCTCAGAACCGTTCTGAGCGTTTGAAATTACTTTTTGCCGAGTGCAGAGTACTCAACCTTCTCTGCGATGTACTGCTTGATCAGCTTTGCATCGTTTGCATCGAGCGTGCCGTCGTTGACAACGTCAGCATTCTTCTTGCCCTGTGCGGTGACATTTGCAGTACCAGCGATATTTCTGTTCAGCAGAACGACGTCAGCAACAGAAACCTTCTTGTCGCAGTTGACATCGCCCCAGAAGATCTCGCCGTCCGGAGGAGTGGTCATCGTCGTAGTGGTGGTAGAAACAGTAGAGCTGGTAGAGGTCGTGGAAACGGTGGAGCTGGTCGTCGTGGTGACGGTGGTAGAGGTGGTGGAAACGGTGGTGCTGGTAGAGGTGGTGGTATCCGGCTGCACATCACCGACAACGATGGTGATACCGTTGAACTGCATCGGCCATGCCGGCTTGGTGTCGTCGATCGAAACGGTCTGGTTGACAGCGCCGTCCTTGGTCCACAGATCAATCTTGTACTCGCCCTCAGTTTCCGGAGCGACCAGATCGAAGTAAGCGACGAGACCGCCGTCATCAACCTTCTGCTCCTTCTGTGCTGCATAGATCAGCTCGAAGCGGCCGTCGGCATCAATTTCGCCAGGCTGATACGTACCGTTGTAATCGCCTTCGCCGAAGTCATCCTTCTTACCGCCTGCATTGACGAATGCGGAGAAGTCAAGTGCGAACTGCATACCGGCAGTACCCAGGTCATTCTTGACATTCCAGTTCAGCGTGAACGCCTCGCCCTTATCAACATAGAGCTTGCCGTTCTCGAACTTCAGGCTGGAATCATCCGGAACGAGATCATAGATGATCTTGTTGCCGGGGGTATCCTCAGAAGAAACGGTCGTAGAGGAAACGGTCGTCGTGGTGATCGGCGTAGAGGAGATCGTGGTCGTGGTGGTCGTGGTAGTCGGATCGGTAGCGGAAGTAGTCGTCGTGGTGGTGACATCTTCCGGACCGACCTGAATGACCAGACCTCTGGTCTCCAGCTTGCACTCATAGCTGCTGCCGTCTTCAGCGGTACCGAGGACCTGCGTATTTGCGGTCTGCTGGTTCTCCGTCTTGAAGAGGGAAGTAGCGGTGACATACTCCGTCTTCGGATCGAGGAAGTTCACTTCGTAGCTGCCGTTCGGAATGTTGTCCGGCAGGGTCAGATCGAAGCTCATGAACTTATAGTCATAAGCCCACTCAACGTTCTCATCCCAGGTGAACACCGGCTGGTAGTTGTTGTCGTTGTACCATGCCTTCTTCTTGGTGTTATCGCCGCCCGCCTTGACGAACGGAGCATAAGCGTCGATATTCAGAGAACCGGCGCTGCGGTTAATTGCCATATCGGCGGTATAGAGCAGGTTCCAGACATCGGTGTAGAAACCGTTGAAACCGTTGTTCTCCGTAGACATATTACCTGCATTCTTGCCCGTGAGCTTGCAGTAACCGGAATCGAAGCAGCCGGGGTTTGCAAAGTCAGCATTGCTCATGGTAATGCCGTAGTTGCCTCTTGCGGTGGGGAGCTTCGTGACGACCTCGCCGGTTGCAGGATTGGTGATCTTGCAGCCTTCCTGGCCGAGCGTCTCATTCTGGTTAATGCACAGTGCGCCGCTGATAACATTCAGACCGCTGGACTGCGGAACATAAACATCAACCGTCACCGTATCGCCGGGCTTCGCAGAAACTTTTCTTTCATTGTTGGAACGGGCACGGAACTCGATGATGGTCGTGTCAACCGCCTGCGTAGAAGCAGCGTTAGAAGTGATCGCAAGCGTGCCGCCCATTGCCGTTGCGGCGATCACCAGCGACGAAAGAGCAGAGATGAATTTCTTCATGACAACTTGATCCTTTCTGGTTTGAGCCTGAAGACAGCCGCATTCTCAGGTCAAACGCAATATATTTATTTGGTTTTGTTGGGTAAGAAACGGCTTGCCTCCGCGCAGCAGAAAAACTGCCCCTTCGCGAAGTAATGCGGCTTTGCCGTCCGTGAATGTTGCAGTGGATACGCGCCTTTCGGCCGCATATCACGGAACCTGGAACTGCACAGCAGATTCACCCGTGCATCTGTGCATTCCCCGTGGGAGTGAGCATCAGCGGGCTCCGAGTGCCGCTGCCTCGCGCTGTTCGCACAGCACATGAAGCATCAGCGTCACGTCAGCGATCGTAAGCACCCCGTCAAACTCACAGTCTGCGTTTGCGTATGCTGCGGCGCTCAAAGCGACTTCCTCTGCAATTGCCCGATGGAGCAGAACCGCATCCTCAACCGTGCGCTTTCCGTCCAGATCAATGTCACCGTACATTGTAGCACCGGTTTCATCAATCGGCCTCCAGACCGCACCGTCCCTGAGACTGACATCGCAGCTATAGATGTTTCCTTCAGCATCCAGATACCCGGCGGCGACCGGCGTGATGACGGTTTGTGTGCCGTCCTCTGTCAGCCTGTGTGCCGGAATGACTTTCAGGTCCGCCTTGTGTCCTGCCGGCAGCTGATCGCTGACAGTACCGCTGATGCGGAAGAGCGCACGCTCCTCCCTGAGCCAGTAATCGGGATCTCTGAGGGCAGTTGCCCAGCGCACCTGAAGCTCGCCTTCGACGTTTTCGCAGTTGAAAACGGTATCCGCGAGATCGGGATTCGCAAGGATCTCAACAGCCTGCGCGCCGGTATCATAGAGCAGTTCCGTCTGATCTATGCTGATTGCCGCGGGATCGTAGCCGATTGCAAAATCCAGCGCACAAAGTCCCTCCTGCGGCAGCTCGTCCAGAAACACTGTCACCTCGAAATGCCCGTCCGCGTCTGCTGCCGTTCGTTCAACGGTGACAGCCGCTCTTGGCGTTTCATCCGCGGCAGATGCTGCGGTAAGCCATGCCGATGCGGGGAAGATTGCCGCCGGAACTGCGAGCATCGCTGCGATGACCGCTTTCCGCGCCTTCATTCCTTTCCTCCTTCTTTCATGATAATTTATATACTCCAAGAAACGCGCTGATCCGTTTCTTTTCATATATATTGGGGTTTGCCTGACGAACACCCTTCCGAGGTATGGTATGTATCGAAGGGATCCATGCATCTGTGCGCGGCAGGAGGGATGCCGTTAAGGCTCCTGCGGCGTACAGGCACAGCCGTCTTATGCACCGCGTATTGTCTGTGCGTCTGTCTGTGTGCCGATCCGGTAAAAACCGACCCCCAAAAAGGCATACGTACCCAGACAATACGGCTTACTACCATTATAATAAACCCATGCCGCAAAGTCAAGTCCCGAATATCGTTTTTGTGATTATTCATAAATAAGGCGCACTGAATTCGTGCAATACGACGAAGACGAGAACAAAACATTAGAAGTATTTTCAGAAATAGTCCACATTGCAAAAAGGACGGGCGCACATTCTGCACACCCGTCCCAGTGATTCTTCTGTATTTTACTCCGTCCAGCGGAATTCCTCCGGAATATTTGCCTCTACAATCGCATTGATGACATCCATGCTGAAGGTTTTTGCCGTACCCATCGGTGCATACGGCAGACCGTGCTGTGCAGCGAGTTCCGGCGTATACATATTATAAGGATAAAGCCGCAGGTTCAGGAACTGACCGTTATCATAATGTGTGATGACCGGCATACACTTGACATTCAGCACAGAGACAGCACCCGTTGCACCGTCCTTGACCAGATCAAAGCTGCCCATCTCACCGACCATATTGAAGTTATCGGTCTGTGCGGAGATGAAATTGCCCAGCGAATAGAACACAAAGCCCATCGTGCCGTCCTCGCGCTCCACATATTCCATCGTCTGCGCAGTATGCGGGTGCGTGCCGAGAATGACGTCTGCGCCCCAGCCGATCATCGTGTGTGCAAGCTGCTGCACCGTGTCGCGGACAACGTGCGTATCCTCATCGCCCCAGTGTGCCGCAACCACGACTGCATCTGCGATCTCTCGCGCTTCCTTGATCTGCCGTTCAATCAGCTCCAGATTATCCAGCTTACCGATGCGCAGCGGGGAATCCGCCGGAAGCTGATAGCCGTTCATGTGTTCGGTGTAGGAGAGGTAGGCAATCTTCATGCCGTTGACCTCCTGCACACGGATGCGGTTCTGATCCGCTTCATCGCGGTATGCGCCGACTGCCAGCACATTCGGATTTGCCGCCATCAGACCGTCCCAGTAATTCAGCGAATCCGAGAGACCGGCAGCGGTCTTATCCAGCATATGGTTATTCGCAAGCGTGAATACGTCAAAGCCCACGTCAACCATTGCCTGACCGAGTTCTGTCGGGGAATTGAAATTGTAATTCGAGCCGGTGACTTCATAGCCGTCGCCGCAGATCAGCGTTTCCTGATTGATCACGGCAACATCTGCTGCCTGCACCATCGGCTTGATATTCTCATAAAGCGGCGCGAAATTATAGGAAACGCCGTCCGCAGACTGTGCCTGTGCTGCTTTGTAAACATAGGTCTGCACGAGATTGTCACCGACTGCCAGCATATTGACGGTGATGTCAGGCGGGATAGGCGGTTCTGTGGTGGTCGTCACGATGATTTCACTTGTCGGAAGTGTGACCGGTGCAGTTTCCGAGGTCTCAGCCGGTTCAATCGGTTCTGTTACGATCTCCTCGCCGGCACAGGCTGTCAGCGAGAGCAAAAACAGCGAAGATATTGCACAGGCCGTCAGTTTCATAAATGCTTTCATGTTGTATCCCTTTCCGATTCAGTTTTACGTTCCGTATCCGTACAAAGCCGGACATTCTTATTATAGCACAGCCCACAAAAAATTGCAACCGCATAAACCGAAAAGAATTCTGAATATCCGGTAACAAAGCGGAAACATCTGTGTGCTGCCGGCGGAAACTGCACATACAGCTCCCCCCTACATTATATATAGACATCAAAATTTTGCCGCAGGTCACATTTTTCTGATAATTTTTGGGTATGTAACTTTTTATGTGGTTACACATGATTTG
>DGVV01000134.1:0-17961 GCA_002395085.1 Ruminococcus sp. UBA4275
GCAACGGCGGCGACCACGGCTATCCGTTCGCGACCAACTTCAATCCGGAGATCAACCTCCGCGAAGTCTCCGCAAACGGCTCTTACTGGGAAAACGGCAAGTGGGTCGAGACTGAGCCGATGGAGATTAAGCGCGTCTACGATTTCCCGCAGGTCGGTCAGAAAGATATGTACCTGCTGCATCACGAGGAGATCGAATCCCTCGCAAAGAACATCCCGAATGTGAAGCGCATCCGCTTCTTCATGACATTCGGTCAGAGCTATCTCACGCACATGAAGTGTCTGGAAAATGTTGGTATGCTCTCCACCACGCCGATCAATTTCAACGGCACTGAGATCGTCCCGATTCAGTTCCTGAAGGCGCTGCTGCCTGATCCGGCTTCGCTCGGCCCGCGCACCGTCGGCAAGACCAATATCGGCTGCATCTTCACGGGCATCAAGGACGGCAAGGAGAAGACCATCTACATTTACAATGTCTGCGATCATCAGGAGTGCTACAAGGAGCTTGGCTCGCAGGCAATCTCCTACACGACAGGTGTGCCGGCGATGATCGGTGCAGCACTTGTTGCAAACGGCACATGGCGTAATGCCGGTGCGCGCACGATTGAAGAATTCGATCCCGATCCGTTCATGGATATGCTGAACAAATGGGGTCTGCCGTGGGTTGTTGACGAAAACCCGCAGACGGTGGAATAATGCGGCGGCAGGATCTGCCGACTCCCTGCTATATCATAGATGAGGCAAAGCTCCGGAGCAATCTGGAGCTTTTGCACAGGGTGGAGCAGGAGAGCGGCGCGCACATTTTGCTGGCGCAGAAGGCTTTTTCATGCTTCGCGGTCTACCCGATGATCGCGCAGTACATCAGCGGCACAACCGCAAGCGGACTGTTTGAAGCGCAGCTCGGCGCAGAGGAGTTTCACGGCGAAAACCACGTATTTTCGCCCGCTTTCGATCCCGCAGAATTTGAAACGCTCTGCCGGATATGCGATCACATCAGCTTCAATTCGTTCACACAGCTTGAAAAATACCGTCCCGTCTGGGAGAAGGCAGGCGTCAGCGTCGGCATCCGTGTAAATCCGGAATGCTCCACGCAGGGCGATCACGCCATTTACGATCCCTGTGCGCCGGGTTCGCGGCTGGGCGTAACGCGCGCAAATTTCCGTCCTGATCTGCTCCGCGGCGTCGAGGGACTGCATTTTCACACGCTCTGCGAGCAGAATGCGGATGATCTCCTCACGACCTTTGCGGCGTTCGAGGAGAAATACGACGCGTTCATCCCGCAGATGAAGTGGCTGAATCTCGGCGGCGGCCATCACATTACACGCGATGATTACGACGTAGATGCGCTGATTTCGCTGATCAGACGCATTCGGTCACAGTATGGCGTAACCGTATATCTCGAACCGGGCGAAGCCATTGCCCTAAATGCAGGCTGGCTCGATACCGAGGTCATGGATGTCGTGGAGAACGGCATCAAAATTCTGATTCTCGACGCATCAGCGGCTTGTCATATGCCCGATGTGCTGGAGATGCCCTATCGCCCGCCGCTGAAGGATTCCGGAAAATGGGGCGAAAAGTCGTATGAATACCGGCTTTCGGCGCGCACCTGCCTTGCAGGAGACATCATCGGAGACTACAGCTTTGACCGTGAAATCCATGCAGGTGACCGGCTGACATTCTGCGATATGGCAATATATTCCATGGTCAAGAACAACACCTTTAACGGAATGCCGCTTCCTGCAATCGCTTTGCAGCATGAAAACGGCGACTGCGAGATCATCCGGCAGTTCACGTATGCGGATTTCAAAGGACGGCTCTCGTGAATCCGTACCGCGAAAACACAGAAGATACAGCAAAAGGAGCATCCTATGAACACACCGAAAGCAGACGGCTTTGCGATGCCTGCGGAGTTTGCGCCGCATCACGGCACGGTCATGATCTTTCCGGAACGCCCCGGTTCATGGGGCAGAGTCCCCTCCGCAGCGCAGGCTGCCTTCACGCAGATCGCAGCAAGATTGTCACAATGTGAGCAGGTATATATGCTCGTGAGTGACTGCACCCGCGATATTGCCCGTGCAATGCTGCCGCCGGAGGTCCGGCTGCTGCCCATCCCGACTGATGACGCATGGGCGCGCGATACCGCCCCGACCTTCATTCGGAATGCAGACGGTGAAATCCGCGGAATTTCGTGGAAATTCAACGCATGGGGCGGCGAATTCGACGGACTCTACACCGACTACGCGCAGGACGATGCGGCTGCGGAAGCCGTCTGCGCGGCGCTGGATGTCCCCTGCTATGATGCCCGCCCGTTCGTGCTGGAGGGCGGCGCAATTCACAGCGACGGCGAAGGCACGATCCTTGTGACGGAAGCCTGTCTGCTGAGCGGCGGGCGCAATCCGCAGATGACGAAAGACGAGATTTCTGCGTATCTGCGTGAATTTCTCGGTGCAGAAAAGGTCGTCTGGATTCCGCATGGCATCTACAATGACGAGACGAACGAACACATCGACAACATTGCGGCGTTTACAGCTCCAGGCGAAATTGTGCTGGCTTGGTGTGATGATCCCGCCGACCCGCAATATGAAATGTCGCGTGCGGATTTTGACGTATTATCACGCGAAACCGATGCGCGCGGACGGCAGTTCCGCATCACAAAACTACCCGTACCGCACAAGCCGGTCTGCGTGACAGAAGCGGAATGCGGCGACTACGATTTCGCAGAGGGCGAGGATACCCGCGAACCGGGTGAACGTCTCGCAGCATCCTATGTCAATTTTTATATCGGCAATGACTGCGTTCTCGTGCCGCAGTTCAGCGGCGAATACGCAGAAGATGACAGCCGTGCCATCAAAATCCTGAGCGGCTGCTTCCCCTCACGGGAAATCGTACCGATTCCGGCACGCTGCATCCTGCTGGGCGGCGGCAATATTCACTGCATCACACAGCAAATCCCTGCCGCGGCTGCTGAAATGCAAAAGATGCACTGAAACGATTGCTTTTTTCTGCGGACTATGCTATAATATATAGTGTATATCTATGAGGAAACGGAGATTCATTCACATGATCTATAACAACCTGCTCGAAGCAATGGGACATACGCCGATCATCCGGCTGAACCGCATGAACCGTCCCGGCAATGCGGAGATTCTTGTCAAATTTGAAGGACTCAATGTCGGCGGTTCAATTAAAACGCGCACCGCGTACAACATGATCCGCAAAGCCGAAAAGGAAGGCAAAATCCACGCAGATACGGTTATTGTCGAACCGACCAGCGGCAATCAGGGCATCGGACTCGCACTTGTCGGCGCAATCCGCGGCTACAAAACCATCATCATCATGCCGGATTCCGTCAGCGAGGAGCGCCGCAAACTGGTGGAGCATTACGGTGCAAAAGTCATCCTCATCCACGATGACGGCGACATTGGCAAGTGCATCCAGAAATGTCTTGATACGGCGCTGGAGATGCAGGCAAATGACCCGAAAGTCTTTGTGCCGCAGCAGTTTGAGAACATGAACAACATCTACGCGCACAAGCATTTCACGGCGCTGGAGATTCTGGAACAGACCGCCGGAAAGATTGACGGTTTCTGCTCCGGCATCGGCACGGGCGGTACAATCACCGGCATCGGTGAGACACTCCGTGCGCAGTATCCGGATATTGAAATCTGGGCAGTAGAACCGGAACACGCCGCGATTCTTGCCGGCGGAACAGTCGGTACGCATCTGCAAATGGGCATTGGCGACGGCATCATTCCCTCGATTCTGAACCGTGAAATCTACGATCACATTCACATTGTCACAGATGAGGATGCGATTTCGACCGCGAAGCAGCTCGCCTCAATGGAAGGCATCATGTGCGGTATTTCGAGCGGTACGAATGTTGCTGCCGCACTCAAACTCGCTGAAAAACTCGGTGAGGGCAAGACGGTTGTGACGATTCTGCCTGATACCGCAGAACGGTATTTCTCTACCCCGCTGTTCGACTGACGTCCGCACTTGCAAGGAGGTGTGTGCGCGTGGCAAAGGCGCAAAAGCAGGATTTCGGCACAAAGATCATCCTGTGGATTTTCGTATACTGGTGGTTTTATCCGCTGCGCTGGCTGCTTTATACGCTGCCGCACAAGTTCATCGACCGCAAAAAGCGTGAGACCGAACATGATTACATTGTTAACCTTGAGACGCTGCTTGTACACCGTGCAGACTGCGCGCACGTCCGCGCAAAAGACATCGACTTCAGCAAATTTGCAACGCTGCACTGCAAATACGACGAAATCGATGCGCTTGGCTACAAGCCCTGCGCAAGCTGCAAGCCTGACCGTCTTTGAGGTGTCTCCGACGGATTTGTAATGAAGGGATCAGCCCTCAAACTCCCGTTTAAGGGCTGCCAGCCCTTTAGAATTCTTATTATGATACAAGATAGATTCCTGCCAATCCATAGCAGTATGAGACCGCAGAAGCGCAGATGACAGCGCGGTTTCCTGACCGGAAAATCCCGCCGTGGAAGAAGCGTGAAAACTCGGCAATCGTCAAATACTGATGGACGAAAAAGTTCTTTGCGCATCCGATTTCAGGATGCAGGAAACCCGGAATGTTGGGTTCATCCAACATTCCGGGTTCAGCTTTTCGATAAAGTCCGCTGAAAGGTTTTCGTATGCGTTCAAGCGCGGTTCAATCCAGCGGAATGACAAAGCCGTTGACACGGACAGCGGTCAGGTCATCCACACGATACGGCTGCGCAAACACTGCCGAGTATTCAATATCCATCAGATCGTAAATATCAGATGCGGAGCATTTCGTTCTGCCGCTGCCGTCAGCCATATAGATTTCTGCGTCCTGCTCTGTGCCGTCACGATAGATCAGCGTAATAGATTTCAATGACATTTCACGATAGGCTTCCGGAACGGGATCAGACGCTTCATATTCCGG
Organism: Ruminococcus sp. UBA4275; assembly: GCA_002395085.1. Taxonomy (GTDB): domain Bacteria; phylum Bacillota; class Clostridia; order Oscillospirales; family Ruminococcaceae; genus Firm-04. Next base: position 4,926 of record DGVV01000134.1, read on the forward strand.
CTCGTATTCCGGCACATCGGCTTCCGGTTCTTCCCAGTCAGCAACGTATGTCTTTCCAACCCCGTAGCACCCGCCGCGGATGCTGACGCCGGGTTCTGTGGTTGTTGCGGGAATGATCGGTACATCCGAAGCGCGGAACAGAATTCCCAACGGGGAAACCGTCACAGAGTCAAATTCCGCTGCGCCGGTTTCATATTGCAGTGTGACACCGCTGTCCGCATGGCCGTTCGGCAGTACCGTGATGCCATCAAGACTGTACGTATACGTATCGACCAACGGATCCGGCTCATACGGAGTATGAACCAGATCTCCGCCTGTGCGGAATGCTTCCTTCGTACCAACCATTGCATATCCGTCCGGATTGATTTCCAGCACCAAATCGGAAAGCGTCGTGCAGTAGTCTTTCAGTCCGACGGTCACCATGCAGTCAAAGCTGCCGTCCTCATTCTGCGGCATCTTGTTTGCCCATACAATGCCATTGTCAGCGAATTCACCGGCAGTATCCTTGATGCGGACACGCGGCAAACAGGAGCCAAAAAGCGGTTCATCCGACTGCGGGAACTGTGCCTCGTATTCCGGATCCATCCGGAAGTTACAGAGTACATGGATGGCGTTGACATCCGCGACAACGGACCGGAAGATCATGGTATACCCGTCTGCATCCAGTACGTCGTTGAAATCAAGCCCCATGCCTGTAAAATCGAAATCTTCATAGGATTCACTGGTGCTGTTTTGCACACGGAAATAGCGGTTAATGAGACCGGAATAATTCCAGCTATTGAGCGCACCTGCCGTAATCGTTCCGCCGATCATGACGGCAGCAGCCGCGGCAAGCCCTGCAAACAGACGGCGTCTTCCGGTATGCTTTTGAATGCTGTGCGCAGTCTTTGTCTTAGCAGAATTTTGAATTTGCTGTGCTTTCATACGGATTTCCTCCTCCGGTGCGGAAATCTGCTGCATCACATTCTGATAGGCGATTTTGTTCATACTGCAAAACTCCTTTCAACTGATTTTTTGCCCTTGTCAGCCACGAACTGACCGTATTGCTGCTTTTGTGCAGGATTGCAGCGATTTCCCTGATCGAATATTCTTCAAAGTAATAAAGATAAATCACATTCCGGAAATCTGGTCTGAGTTGCTGCATTGCATCGAGGAGCATCTGTGTGTTCTCGTTCTCTAATCCGCCGCAGTCTGCCGGGAGCAAATTCTCCTCTGTATCACTGAGTGAGATAGTGCGGGTTCTGCGGGCGGATTTGAGATAGTTCTTGCAGCGATTGATCACCGACCGGATCAGGAATGCTTTTGCGTGTCCGTCATCGCGGAATATTTTTCCGGATTCAAACAGGCTCAGGAAGGTATCCTGCACGATATCCTCCGCTTCGGTGCGGCGGTTGGTATGCTGAATCGCAATGCGCAGCAGAGTATTATAATGCCGGAGCATCAGGTCTTCAAAGCTGATAGGTTCCATGCGGGAATCACCCCCTGTTTCGGATTTGGCGCGCGCTGCCTTGAAGCGCGGTGTGTTCATCACGCTTCACTTATATAACAACTGAGCGGCTGCTTTTCGTGCAGTAAAAAAAATATTTTTTTTCGGATGACAATCTTTTGAAGGAATGGAGCCATAGATAATACAAATTTTTACGGTGTGCGCGTCTTCAAAAGTGATGATACACAGGTCCAGTACATCGAACCGTATTACGATACTTCCTATATGATCTCGCTGACCGCAGGCGATTATTACGCAAATATCGCCGCAGTCAACGATCATGGCTTTACTTTCAGCGACAATATACAGTTTACGGTCAGCAGCGGAACTGTCACACCGATTGCAAGCGCCGTTCTCAACGGCGACGGACAGCTCAATTCAATCGACCTTTCTATGCTGGAAATGCTGCTCCTGAATGAGCAGGCATAATGCAGAACGCCGAAAGCATCATCTTGAATAAAACAACTTGATATTCTTCAAATGCAGAGCAACACCAGCTCTGCATTTTTATGTCCGATTCAAAATTCCCCATAACAATTTCACGATAAGAAAAGTTTTATGGCGCACCCAATTTCATGCGCACTGCGAATGTACGATTTTTTCCTCGGTGCAATGCACCGCAGCAGAACTGAAGAAACAACTGAATGATCTGGCAATCAGCCGAAAAAGAATTACAGTTACAAGAACGCTGTTGCAATTTTCGGACGGCTGCGCTATGATATAGATGTAAAACCAACCGTCCGATTGCAAACGAAATTGAAGGTCAACAATGAAAAATTCAACAAAACAGACAAACGGAATTACGGCGATATACGTCCGCAGATCATTCAGTGATATATAAGCAGACTCCGCCGCCCGATACAGAGCGACGGAGTTTTTGGCGCAAAATAGCGAGATGCCGCAGCCTGTGTCCGGCAGGCTGCGGTTCTCATGGAAAGGGTTTTTATGATACCGAGAGGGGTATCAGGGGGATGGTGAAATTAAGTTCCTTCGTGGAAGAAGCTCGGCAGCGCATCGTAAATGTAATGACGCACCTGCGGCCACCAGTGGACATTGCCCTTCGCTTCGAGGAAGTAAAGGTTGCCCTTGGAAAAGTCACTGGTATAAGTGAAGTGACTGTCGTTTTTCAGCGTATTGAGCAGCGGAACCATGTTGCCGTATGCAATATCTTCCGTACCAGTTGCAGCGAAGACGAAATACTCGTCCTTCTTGAAACCGAACTTGTCAATTGCATTGGTGATTGCGCCGGCACCGCCCCAGCAGTGACCGGAAAGCGGCATATAATATGCGCAAATATCAAGGTTATTGATGAACATATTCCATGTCGAGCCTGCGCCCATGGAGAATCCGCCGTATGCGCGGTGGTATCTGGAGGCTTTCAGGTCAGCCTCGGAGGTGGACTTAGCGTAGGTGGAATACTTGCCTTCGACGTACGGGATGATGGTCTTGCGCATCTCATTCCAGACATCGCCTGCACCGTCAGGGCAGTTGTTGAAGGTCGGGCAGACCACGATCATCGGCTCAATCTCGCCTTTCGCGATCATGTTATCCAGCATAATGTCGATGTTGATTGCATCGTCATTGAAGCAGGTATTCTCGTTTTCACCGCCGCCGTGCATCAGGTAGAAGACGTTATACTGCTTGCTCTCGTCGTAGCCATAAGGCAGATAAACGTTCATTTTCTTCGTGCCGTTGATGCCGGTGTAGGTCTCATTGATAACCTTGCCGTGGTTGGCGATGATGTCGAAATACTTATCCGGCGCAGTATGATAAGAGACTGCACTGTTGTAGGTGTAGGGAACCTTCTCCGGAACAGGCGGCTCCGCCTTCTCAGGATAATCTGTGGTCTGGCAGGAGACATACGCCGCGAACCATTTGACGTCATCCCCATCGACGATCGTATTGCAGTCAACGTCCGCTGCGAGTGCAAAGCTGTCGCTGAGGGCGAGCTGTTTTGCGAGCGAGAGGTCAATCGCATTGATGACGCCGTCGGAATTGACATCACCGAGCAGGAACGTCGATTTGCCGGGGCCTGCGATGATCGTACCTTCCGGTGCGCCGATCACTTCGTCGATGTAGAAATTGTTGGAACTCTTGTCCGTCTCCACGTAGATCTGCATATTGGAAGCGCCCGCAGGGATCGTGAAGGACGGATTTGAGAGCTGCACCCACTCGCCCTTGACAGCGGTCTCAGTGGCGATCTTCTCATAATGCGTCTCGTCATCAGTGCCCTTATAGGAGAGTGTGAAGTGGAAGGTATCGGTTTCAGCGCCCGTGGTATAGAGCGCATCTGCACTGAAGCTGTACGCCTCACCGGGCTTAAAAATCGCGCTGCTCAGCGAATGTACCGGTCCCTGCCATGCAGACTCACGGTCGGAGACAGCAAGCGATTTGCTGCCGGCATATTTCTGATCCGAGGAGGTCGAAACGGTCTCGCCGCCGCGGGAGGTGAAGCCTTCGGATCCGCTCTCAAAGGTATAGTGGAACCAGTTTCCGTCCGCATCAGGCTCAACGGAGATCGGCAGATTCCACTCTGCGCGCTCGTAATCGAAGGAGTCGATGTCCGCATAACCGCCGGTATTCTTCGTGCCGTAGCTGTAAATGCCGCTGCGGTAGCCGGTAAAGAGCTTGAGGTCATAGGTCATGCCAAGCGTCTCACCGATCTTCGTCCACGAATTCCCGTCGTAGGAATAGTAGAAGTTTGCCTTGTCAATGTTGTTGGAGACATTATAATTGCCGTCCACGGTATTGAAATTGAAATCAATCTTGAGATAGATTTCCTTGCCGTTCATATTGGTCTGCTCAATGATCTTATTGGAGCTGGTCGCAACATCCGAACCGCCGTTGCGCGCCATATAGACCTTGCGGCTGCCGTCATCGGCAATGTAGACACCGACATTGCCGTAATTGAACTGAAAAGCAGAGAGACCGGCGTAGTCGCCAACCTTCATGCCGGAAGTATCGAGCTTGATGACGCTGGAACAGGACGGACCCTCTGTACGCATGGTCAGCGTATTGCGGGCGTGAAGCAGCTCCGAAGCGATGGTCTTGTTGGTCAGGCGCAGATAGCCTGGACGATCCGTGACAGACCATGCAGAGTTATCGGGATTGTGATTCCACTGCCACTCCAGTGCAAGCTGATTGGAGTCGTAGGAAAAGTCGTCGTCATGGGCAAGGCTGGTGCCGGTATAATTGCCGCTGACTTCCAGTGTTGTCGGGGCTTTGCCGTTGACACCCAGCACAGGCCAGTCGTTCTGCCATGTCATGGGAACAAGCACCGGAATTCTGCCGACCGCGCCGTGATCCTGGAACAGCAGCGCGTACCATTTGCCGTCGGTAGATTCAACGATACCGCCCTGTGCGACACCGCTGCCGTAAGTACCCAGACCGGAATCCAGAACTGTCTTGCCCTCGAAATTGCCGGTCAGGCTCTTGCTGCGGTAGCAAAGCTCCATACGCTTGCCGCCGTTCGGCCATGCGATGACAAACACATAGTACCAGTCTCCGACCTTATGGATATGCGAACCCTCACCTGCCAGACCGGAAAGACCGGTCTTAAAGAGAGTTTTATCGAGACCGCCGGACTTGAAGCCGGTCATGTCGTCATTGAATTCCTTGATCTTGATCTCGCCGCCGCCGCCGTAAACGAGGTATTTTCTGCCGTCATCGTCAAACAGCATGGAAGCATCATGATACATACCGCGGATCTCATTGCGGGTCCAGTTTCCGCTTTCGATGTCGTCGGTCATATAGACATAGGAATTACCCGTACCGTAGCTGCCGAAGAAGACATAGAACTTGCCGTCGTGATAGCGCAGCGAAGTCGCCCACTGACCGTGCGCGTAATCGTGTTCGCCGTTTGCGAGATTCTGCTTTGCGCCGTCCGCGTACTTATCATAGACATACCCGCACATCTCCCAGGAGAACAGGTCTTTCGACTTCATAATCGGAACGCCGGGCGTAAAGAACATGGTCGTATGAACCATATAATAGGTATCCCCGACGCGGATAATGTCATCATCGGGCACATCAGACCAGATGAACGGGTTTGCAATAACGTCAGCCGCAGAAGCCTGCACAGCAGGAAGCTGCGGAAGTGCAGCCATCATACCGGCAGCACAGCAAAGAGCCGTCACGAACGCAGAAGTGCGAAAACGTTTCATAAATTTTGACCCCCTTGAAGTAAATCGGTTTTTCTAGTTCTCTATAGTTGTTTGTACAGCCTATTCCCAATCGCTGTACATCTTAATACTATTTTAGCAGATAGTGCTATGCCGGGTCAATGGAGAGAGTGCGGAAAATATGGACAAAATACAGAAATCTAATGAATAAACAGGTTTCATATACAAAACTATGCCAAATTCAATCTCTCCAAAGTAATTATTTTCAGGCAAAAGCAATGGAACAACGGAATTACACGAGGCAAAACAGGCTGAAATATCTCCTGTAGCTTGTGCGTACAGATCTGACAATCTGCGCAATAAACGACAAAAATCCCGACTGCATTGCCGCAATCGGGATTCTGAGAAAACACCGGATAAATTATTGCAAAAGCAATCCGCCGATCAGTGTGCGTTCGAGGATGCCGGTGCAGGCAGCAAGCGTCACGCCGTAATTCGTGAACGGCACATCCTGTGCGCGGGCAGTCCGCATCCGCCACTGCAATTCGCGTTCCGTCCGCATACATCCGCCGCAGTGAATGACAAGATCGAATCGGGAAAGATCCTCCGGAAACGTTCCGCCGGAACAATACTCCAAAGAGAATTTTTTGCCGGTAATCTTTTCAATCGCGCGGGGCAGTTTGACCGTACCAATGTCATTGCACTGCCGGTGATGCGTACAACCCTCCGCAATCAGCACACGCGCCCCCTCCGGAAGATTCTGCATCGCACGCACGCCGGCAACCGCGGTATTCAGGAAGCCCTTATATCGCGCCATGAGAATGGAAAACGAGGTCAGCGGCACATCCTTCGGCACAATTTTCGCAACCTCCGCAAATGCCTGCGAGTCGGTCACGACGATGCGCGGCGGTGTGCGCAGCAATGCCATCATCCCGCCAAGCTGCTGCGGCTGCACAACAATCGCGTTTGCATGGGCATCCAGTACCTCACGAAGTGCAAGCTGCTGCGGCAGAATGAGGCGTCCTTTCGGTGCTGATTCGTCAATCGGACAGACCAGCACCACGGTATCGTTTTCGCGGATAAGATCGCGCAGAATAAAACGTTCCGGCGAATCCTGCCTGGCAAGAATGCCGAGACGTTCTTTCAGTTCGTGGATACCCGCCCCTGTTTTCGCGCTGACAAGCATTGCATTTTCCGGCAGATTATCCGCTATGTTGTCTGCACAATCCACTTTATTCATTGCCAAGATGTATGGTGTTTTTTCCTGTGCGAACAGCCGGATCAGTTCCTGTTCTGTATCTCCGAGCGGTCTGCCCGCCTCAGCAACCAGAACTGCAATATCTGTCCGATAGAGTTCGCGTCTCGTTTTCTCGATGCGCTGCGCACCCAGTGCAGCATCATCGTCATCGTAACCGGCAGTATCGGTGATCAGCACCGGACCAATCGGCAGCAGCTCCATGCTTTTGCTGACGGCATCGGTCGTTGTACCGGCAACATCGGAAACAATCGAGACCTCCTGTCCGGTCAGCGCATTGACCAGACTGGATTTACCGGCATTGCGCGCACCGAAAAAACCAATATGAACCCGCTCCGAAGCGGGGACATCCGTAATACCCATAATACCCTCCCGCAGAAAGAAACAGGCAGCAAAGAATGCTGCCTGTTTCATCGTTTATTGTTTGTACGGCAGCGTGTCGATCAGTTTCGCAAGGAATCTGAGCAGCACGATCATATCCTGTGTCGTAATCTTTCCGTCGCCGTTCAGCTCACTGTTGATCTCACCGGGTGCAGACAGAATCGCAGTAGAATCGCCGCCGACAAATCTTGCAAGCATCACCGCATCCTTGACGTCAACAGTCTTGTCGTTGTTGACATCACCGTAGAGTGCAGCCGGATTGACATGGGTTGTCGTCTCGCTCCCGCCGTCAACGGTGGTCATCGAGGAAGTGGTGGTGGTCACGGTGACAGATGTGGTCGTCGCTGTCGAGGTCGTTACCGTAGGCGTCGTGGTATGCTTCACGCCGCCGCCGTAATACTCGCTCAAAGACTGACCGTTCACGCCCACCGGATACTTGTGGTCAAGGCTGATGAACACGCCGTTCTCATCCTTCCAGAGCGACGGCTTGACAAACTCATACTTCTGCTCATCCCATGTCTTGAAGTCCACGCCGACCAGACCGCCGGTATCGGAGGAATTCTCGTTGAAGCACCAGAAGGTGTGGTGGATGTGCTTTTCGATCATGTAATCACGCAGAATGGTCAGCCACTGTCTGTTCGCACCGGAGGGATCATTCTTGTCATCGGTAAAGCCGCCCCATTCGCCCATGAGAAGCGGAGCAATGTGATCCTCGCAGATATATGCCCAGGTATCCTTCCAGTATTCCTTCATGATGGAATCGCGGTCAAATTCATAACTCGTGAAGTTCGGCTTCTCGCCCTCCAGATGGAACCATTTCTGCGGGTGAACAAGCGGGCCGTAGTCATGCGGCGAATAAACAACATGGCTCTTGAGATCGCCGTCCAGCGGAAGCTCCTTCACGCCGCGGAGATTTGCCCCCCACCATGCGCCGAAGACACCGTTGAACTCACCGTATTTCGCGTAATCAACAGAGGGCGTAGACCAGTCTGCACCGCCTGCGAAATCCGGATAGCACTCGATGCCTTCCACCATAATCAGCAGATTCGGATTGACACCGAGGCAGGCTGCCGCGCCGCGTTCTGCGGCATACTTCCAGTTGTTCTCGTCTGTGGATTCATCCCACTTGGCAAACTTGCCTTCCTCCGGCTTGCCGTGCGGCTCATTTTTCAGGTCAATGGCGACAATGGTGTCATCGTTCTTGTAGTAATCGCAGAACCATTCCAGTGCCGTCAGCCAATCCTTGGTGGTATAGTTTTCATCGTACCACAGCGGCAGATTGTGACCCGCAGCATTCGTTGTCGCGCAATGAATGTCCATCATGATCTTGATGCCGCATTCCTTGCACCATTCCACTGCCTGATTCCAGACATCAAAGCTGTACTTCGCTTTTCCGCCCGGAACGCCCTCAACGGTCAGCTCCGGATTTTCCCATTCTCCAACCTTGATGAGCGGATCCGGCTCTTTGTTTTTCCACTGCAAAATAATCTGCGTGGACATCGGCACACGAAGCAGATTGAAGCCGTGGTCCGCAATCGCCTTGAGGCAATCGTGCATATTTGCACACCACACGCCGTCAAAAACCTGCGAGCCGACATTGTAGCCGAACCAGTTGACACCGGTAAGCCAGACTTCGTTGCCGTTCATGTCAACAATCTTGTCGCCTTCAACGTGCAGCCAGTCATCCTGCGTATCATCCGCAGCCTGAACACCCGCTGCCGGCATCAATCCCGCCTGACAAAACAGCATCGCCGCTGCCGCCAGCAGTGCAGCAGCTCTTTTCCTGAATTTCATCATAATCCCCTCTTTTATCATGATTTACCGGCTCATTGCCGGCTGCTGATCAATAACCGTAACGCTGTGCGCGCTTTGCCTTGACGAAGAACACGATAGTCAGCACCAGCATCACAACGCCGGCTGCGCCCGCCGCAATTCCGATATACGGAATCCAGGAGAGCTTGCTGAAGTCGCGCTTGCGGATCATGACCGCTTCCGTATTCTCATCAAACGACTGATCATCGTCATACCACTCACGGAAGTACCCCTCGATGCTGGAAGGAATCGACATGACAGAGCCCTCAATCTCCAGCGTTGTGTTCGGGAGAATGATGTCTGCATCATCGCCGCTTTCCGCAGCATCGTCCTGCGAATCGAGAAAAACAGAGGTCTCCTCTGCCTGCTTATCAAGTGTATCAAACTCATCAGCATTGGCAGTTTCGTAGAGGATGAGCTGATTGTTGTCCATCCAGAGGACATAGTAAAGCTTGGAGCTTTTCTTCGAGGTACGGATGCCGAACGTCGTGGAATACTCCTCCGCGCACGCACCGAAATTCATATCCGCCGTACCGCGAACGAGATCGCCGTTATGCAATCCGCCCGCCTCAACCTCATTGAAATCCTTGATGTCGCCTGCCTTGTATGCCTTATAGAGCGGCAGATCGGTGAACATTGCAATGGCAATCGCAATGCAAAAAACCGCGATGATTCCGAAAAATCGCGTCAATTTCATACTGTCGTAACCCTTTCCAACCCTCAAAAATACCGTTGCTTACTTGTTCATTGAGGAGACGCGCAGACGGTTGACCGCACGGCGGAGTTTTGCTTCCGCACGTTCGAGTTCCTGTTCCGTTTTGCTGTTTTCTTTCCGGCGCAGGGCATCCGCTTCCGAACGCTTCGCCCAGTCCACGTCAATATCCTCAGCCCATTCCGCGGCATTTGCCAGAACAGCAGTCTGTTCCGGCGAGACCTTCACCGCGCCGCCGGAAACGGCAGCGATCCGTTCGCTGCCGTCTTCCAGCGTAATCCGCAGCGGACCTGCCGGCACCGCCGCCACATACTTCTCATGCTTTGCAAGAATACCCACATCGCCCTCTGTCGTGCGGATAATCACGCGCTGCACATTGCCCTCAAAAAACACCTTTTCCGGTGTAATGATCTGGAGCGGAAACGTACTCATTCTGCGTCACCTTCCATGGCTTTCGCCTTTTCCAGCACATCGTCGATCGTGCCGGCAAACAGGAATGCCGATTCCGGAATATCATCATGCTCGCCGTCGATGATCTCACGGAAACCGCGGATCGTCTCTGCAATCGGGACATACTTACCCTGCATACCGGTGAACTGTTCCGCAACCGAGAAAGGCTGCGAAAGGAATCTCTGCACCTTTCTGGCGCGGCTGACCGTCATCTTATCCTCATCGGAGAGTTCATCCATGCCCATGATGGCAATGATGTCCTGCAATTCAGTATAGCGCTGAAGGATGGTCTGCACCTGCCGTGCAACGCGGTAATGCTCCTCACCGACGATCTCCGGCGACAGAATACGCGAGCTGGATTCCAGCGGATCAACCGCCGGATAAATACCGAGCGAAGCAATCTGACGGGAGAGAACGGTGGTAGCATCGAGGTGTGCGAACGTGGTCGCAGGTGCGGGGTCGGTCAGGTCATCGGCAGGCACGTAGACCGCCTGCACGGAAGTGATCGAGCCCTTTCCTGTGGATGTAATACGCTCCTGCAAAGCGCCCATTTCAGTCGCGAGCGTCGGCTGATAGCCAACGGCAGAAGGCATACGGCCAAGCAGCGCGGAAACCTCCGAGCCTGCCTGCGTGAAACGGAAAATATTGTCGATGAACAGCAGCACATCCTGTCCCTCGGTATCACGGAAATATTCCGCCATCGTAAGGCCGGAAAGTGCGACGCGCATTCTTGCGCCGGGCGGCTCATTCATCTGACCGTACACAAGGCAGGTCTTTTCGAGAACGCCGCTGTCCTTCATTTCGTGGTAGAGGTCATTGCCCTCACGGGTACGTTCACCGACACCGGTGAACACGGAGATGCCGCCATGCTGATTGGCGACGTTGTTGATCAGCTCCTGAATCAGAACGGTCTTGCCGACGCCCGCACCGCCGAACAGACCGATCTTACCGCCCTTGAGGTACGGCGCGATCAGGTCAATAACCTTGATGCCGGTTTCCAGCACCTCAGAAGATGCCGCCTGCTCCTCATAGGAAGGGGCATCGCGGTGGATGGGCCAGCGCTCCTCTGTTGCGGGGGCGGGCTGCTCATCAACCGGATCACCGAGCAGATTAAACACTCTGCCGAGGGTCTCTCTGCCGACCGGTACTCTGATCGGGCTGCCGGTATCGACCGCATCCAGCCCGCGGACGAGACCGTCCGTGCTGCTCATTGCGATGCAGCGGACAATGTCGTCACCGATATGCTGTGCAACCTCCAGCACCAGCTTCTGCCCGTTGTTGTCGCATTCAATTGCGTTGAGCAGTCTGGGCAGCTCGTGCTTCTGGAAGCGCACGTCCACAACAGCACCGATGATCTGCACGATCTTACCGATGCCGCCGCGCTTTGCTTCTTCAATTGCCATTTTGTAAGGCTCACTTTCTGTTGAGGATTGCGCGTATTACTCCTGTGCATTCGCGCCGGAGACAATCTCCGTCAGCTCCTGCGTAATGGAAGCCTGCCGCGCACGGTTGTATTTCAGCGAGAGATCGTCGATCATCTCCTGTGCATTGTCGGTAGCATTTTCCATTGCCATACGGCGTGCTGCCTGTTCGGAAGCGTAGGTATCAACAATGGTGCAGTACAGCACACCCGCGAGATACTGCGGAATCAGCGAATCGAACACGGCTTCCGGACTGGGCTCATAATTCGTGAGGCTCTGCACGCCGGGATTGCGTTCGAGATTCGGCACCGGAATGACCTGCATCTGCCGTGCCTCCTGCGTCAGCGGGGAGACCATATTGGTAAAGAAAACCTCCACCAGTGCCAGATGTCCCTGATCAAAAAGACCGGTGATATGCTGTGCCATAGCGAGCGCGGTGTATGTGGTGACCGTCTCACCGATGTTATCGAATGTACCGAGGATGCGGTTTCCGGATTTTGCGAAATGCTCCGAAGCCTTCTTGCCCACAGTCATGAGGATGACCTCACGCCCCTGAGCTTCCAGCTCTTTGATGCGCGCATCAGCGCGGCGGAACACATTGATATTGAAGCCGCCTGCAAGACCGCGGTCACCCGCCATAACGACAAGCAATGCCGCACCGGTCTCCCGCAGCTCCGTATAAGCCGAATGGAATCCGACCGCCTCAGAGGCGATCTCACTCATGGTCTGGTAGAGCAGATTGAAGAACGGCACAGCCTGATCTGCACGCTCCTTCGCCTTGCGCAGCTTGGAGGAGGAGACCAGCTCCATTGCCTTCGTGATCTGCATGGTGCTTTCGACGCTCTTGATACGCCGCTTGATTGCCTTCATATTGGAGGCTGCCATGTTTCACACCTCCGCTCACACAAACCGCTGCACGAATTCCGTAATGACCGTTTTCAGTGCCTGTTCATTTTCGGGAGAGAGCTTGCCGGTCGAGGTAATGCCGGAGATGATCTCGCCGTGTGTCTCATCAATCTCAGTGAGCAAAGCCTGTTCAAACTCTGCAATGCGGCTGACAGGAACATCCCGCAGGAGATTGTTGGTGACGGCATAGAGGATCACGACCTGATTTGCCGCAGAAAGCGGGGCGGATTTTCCCTGCTTCAGCACCTCCACAACGCGCTCGCCCTTTGCCAGACGTTCCTTGGTATCCTTATCGAGATCCGAACCGAACTGCGAGAATGCCTGCAATTCACGGTACTGCGAATAGGTCAGCTTGAGTGAACCCGAAACCTTCTTCATCGCTGGAATCTGCGCCGCAGAACCGACACGCGAGACCGAGATGCCGGGGTTGACCGCCGGACGGACGCCGGCATTGAACAGATCTGTTTCGAGGAAGATCTGACCGTCGGTGAT
>DGVV01000134.1:18016-23351 GCA_002395085.1 Ruminococcus sp. UBA4275
CGTCGGTGATGGAGATGACGTTGGTCGGGATATACGCCGAAACGTCGCCCGCCTGCGTCTCGATGATCGGGAGTGCCGTCAGCGAACCGCCGCCGTAATTCTCATTCAGGCAGCAGGCGCGCTCCAGCAGTCTGGAGTGCAGATAGAAGACATCGCCCGGATATGCTTCACGTCCCGGCGGACGCTTGAGCAGCAGCGAAAGGGTACGGTAAGCGACCGCGTGCTTGGAGAGATCATCGTAGACGATGAGGACATCCTTGCCCTGATCGGTGAAATACTCGCCCATCGTGCAGCCGGAATACGGCGCGATGTATTGCAGCGGGGCAAGCTCCGAAGCCGTTGCGGAAACGACAATCGTATAGGACATTGCCTCCGCCTTTGTGAGCTGCTCCACGACATTCGCAACGGTTGAACGCTTCTGACCGATTGCAACGTAAATGCAGATCACATTCTTGCCCTTCTGGTTCATAATGGTATCCAGGGCAATGGTGGTCTTGCCGGTCTGGCGGTCACCGATGATCAGCTCACGCTGACCTCTGCCAATCGGGATCATGGAGTCGATTGCCTTGATACCGGTTTGCAGCGGCTCATGCACGGATTTTCTCGTGATGATGCCGGGCGCGATTTTCTCAATCGGCATCGACTTTTCGGTCAGGATTGCGCCCTTGCCGTCAATCGGCTCACCGAGCGCATTGACGACTCTGCCGAGCAGCGCCTCACCGACCGGCACGGAGACGATGCGCTTTGTCCGCTTGACGCTCGTGCCTTCCTTAATATTGTGGTCTGAGCCAAGCAGAACCGCGCCCACGAAATCGTGTTCGAGGTTCAGTGCCATGCCGGAAACGCCGCCCTCAAATTCGAGCAGCTCACCGGACATACACTTCTCCAGTCCGTGGACATTGGCAATGCCGTCTCCGACCGTGATTACAGTACCGACATCGGCAAGGTTCAGCTTGGCTTCATAATGCTTGAGCTGCTCCTTGATGATACCGGTGATTTCATCTGGTCTTAAATTCATGTTGCACCTTCTTATAAAACCGGACGCGCATCAGGAAAGCTGCTGCTTCAGAGCGTCCAGCCTGTATTTCACGCTGTTGTCAATCCGCGTGTCGCCGTACTGCACAACGACGCCGCCCAGCACAGAGCGGTCAATATGCTCCGTGATACGGATGGTCTTATGCAGTTTTTGTTCCAGTGCGCTGCGCAGGCGCTCCTTCTGCTCCGGCGTCATGGCAACGGCAGTCGTGACCGTGACATCGGCGGTATTCTGGTAATCGAGCATGGAGGCGTCGAAGGTATCGGCTATCTCACCGAGAAACGGCACTCTTCCGTGGTCGATCAGCAGAAAGAGCAGTCTGGGCGCGTAGCCTTCCTCCCCGAAGATCTTTTTCGCGATGCTCACCCGTTCCGCAACCGGAATCGTCGGGAGCGAGAGCAGTCTCGTCAGATCAGGATTCAGGGAAAAGAGGAGCGCACACTGTCTCAGATCGGCGCGGGTCTGCTGGAGACAGGCATCGCCCTGCTCCAGTGCGAGCGAGAACAGCGCATTCGCGTAAACCGAAGCTACCTCAGAGCTCACTCTGCATCACCCACCGAATCTATAAATTCATCAATCAGTCTTGCGTGATCGTCGGGGTTGATCTCACGACCGACGACCTTCTCAGCCACCAGAACGGCGAGTCCGGAAACTTCTGCGCGCAGCTCGCTTTCCGCCTTGCGCTTCTCACGCTCCAGCTCTTCCGCATTCTGCTTCATGATGCCCGCCGCTTCCGCCTTGGCAGCCGCGACAATCTCCTCTGACCGCTGCTGCGCTCTGCGGGTTGCATTGCGCACCATTGCAGTCGATTCCTCTTTTGCCGCAGCAAGCTTTTCGGTGTACTCCGATTCAGCCTGCTCCGCACGTTCCTTTGCGGCGGCGGCGTCCTTCAGCGTCTGATCGACAGCCTCCTGCCGTTTGGCAAGAATATCCTGTACGGGCTGAAAGAGAAAATGCTTGAGTCCCAGAAAAAGGATCAGCGTATTGAGCAGCGTGAACAGAATGGTGCCGAGATCAATGGACAAAAATCCCATTTTTCAATCAGCCTTTCTCATCTCTTGTTTGATCTCTCAAAAACCGCCTGCAATCAGGTAAACGGCTTCAGGAAGATCAGGAGCAGGGCGATGATCAGGCCGTAGATACCGGTTGACTCTGCAACTGCGCATCCGACGAACATGGTTCTGGTGACGGCACCGGATGCCTCGGGCTGTCTTGCGATGGCTTCGCAGGCCTTACCGACCGCGTAACCTTCACCGATACCGGGGCCGATACCGGCGATCATTGCCAGACCGGCTCCGATCGCAGAACCTGCAAGAACGATTGCTTCACTCATATCCATAATAATGTACCTCCATTAAAATATAACTGAACAAAAAGAAAAACGCGAAAAAGTTATGCTGTCTCCTCCTCAGACGGTCCTGCATTGCTGATGAACACCATCATCAACATAATGAAGATGAACGCCTGCATGAAGTCTGAAAACAGGTCAAAATAGAGCGACAGGACTGCCGGAATACCAACTGTCAGAATCGGGATCTGCAAGCCGATCATGCGGCAAAGGCTTGCAAGACCGTAATAGACTAGTCCCATGATGATCGAACCGCCGGCGATATTGCCGAAGTGACGCAGTGCCATTGCGGTCGGGGTTGCAACCTCACTCAGAATGTTGATCGGGAGCATCACAGGGATCGGGTCAGCAAAGCCCTTCAGGTAGCCGCCGATGCCGCCGAACCTGATCTTTGTCGCCGTAATAAGGATAAACGTGATCGCTGCCCATGTCAGCAGCACAGAGAAATCCGACGTCACGGCGCGCAGTCCCAGCAGGGAGATCAGGCTGCCGAAGATTGAGAAGCAGAAGATCGTCGCGACATAGGGCGTGAAGAAGAGCCAGCGTTTGCCCATCGTATCACGCACCAGATTCGTCACTGTCTCGACTGCCATCTCCGCGATCACCTGCCGTTTCGAGACACCCTGCACTTTCATGCCGCGTGTCAGGAATGCGCATACGCCAAGGATGACTGCAATCACAATCCACTCCAGCACGACGGTTTCGGTGAAGTTGATCGTGATGCCGAACAGTTTGAACGACGCAATGATATTTGCACCGTCTACACTCAGTTCAGTCGGACCTTCCAGAATCTTCGGAACAGCAAAGTTTGCCATTATCTGCATATTATTTCGTTCTCACCTCTTTTTATCGCTTGATTTTCCGGAACCGGAACGGGGAAAAACTGCGCCCGCTGTATAGATCAGGCGCGGGTAAAGCATCGGGATCACCACGGCAGCCGGCGAAATATACGCCCGCAGACACAGTGACACACCGAAAGCGGCCGCAAAAAGCAGCAGCCGCAGACCGTAAAAGAGCAGGTATCTTCTCTGGCTGGTAACGCCTGTACGCTTTGCATCCTCCGCCATGCGCATGATGCTGTAGCTGAGGATCATCAGTGTGCCGAGCAGGACGGCAGTACCAAGCAGCAGACCCGCAGCGAATGAAACAGTAACACCGCAGAATATCACGCTGATCAGATACGCTGCCAGATCAAGCCAGAGCGCACGCCTGCCGAGCATCAGAATCTCCTGACGCAGGATCTTTGGCGGCATGGACTCCGCCTCCCTTCTCCGGATTCTTTCACAGTATACCATAATTTCGGGAAAATTGCAATGGGTACAGCGAAAGAAATGCCCAAAATCCGGTCATAATGCTCCGCCTGACAAAAAACGCCATACCGGGTAAAATCCGGTATGGCGCCCCGCTGCGTTTCTGCTTCTTAGTATACCATATATATGTCGATTTGTCAAGCCCTGCACAGTTGTCCGCAAGAATTGCAAAATCGCACAGACATATTTTGTGCAGCCTCAACATAGAAACATCCCCAATGCTGTGAAAGTGGCGAAATTTGCATAAAAGGATTGACAATCTTTGCCAAAACTAGTATAATGAAACTGATAAGTGGTGCAGCGCATCAGTCTGCACCATAATTATTTCAAGGGGGCTTTTCTTTATGAACCAGCGCTTTCTGAAACCGGCAGCCGCAGGAGCAGCGGTCTGCTGTGCCGTATGGAGTCTGCTGTCTGCGTTTCCGGCAGAACTGACTGCCTATGCAGACAGCGGACGGTGCGGTCCGAACACACAATGGAGTTATGACGGAACAACTCTGACCCTCTCCGGAACAGGCGCGGTCACCACCGTTACGTGGAATCTCTGCCGCGATTCTCTCACGGAAATCATCATCGAAGACGGTGTCACCGCCCTGCCGGGCAGCGCCTTCACAAACTGTGAATCGCTGACCAGCGTTCGCTTCGGCAAAGACCTGACTGCCATCGCGCCCTACTGCTTTCAGGAGTGTATGAAACTGACCAAAATCACCATCCCTGCTACAATTCAAAAGATCAACTCCTACGCCTTTGCAAGCTGCTATAATCTGGAAGAGGTGACGTTTGAGGAAGGCATCACGGTGATTGCGCCAAAAGCCTTTCAGTACTGCGAAAGCCTCAAAACCCTGACGCTGCCGGATTCGCTGACGGAAATCGGTGCAAGCGCCTTTGAAGCCAATAACCTCAAAACAGTGACACTCGGAAGCAATCTGCAAACCATCGGAGAACGGGCATTTGCATATTCCTGCTTTCCGGAAATCCGCATCCCCGATACCGTGACCGCAATCGGCAAAGAAGCTTTCGGCATTGTCTACAGCAATATCACCGTCTCATACGGTTCTGTTTCGACGGTCTTTACCGGTCAGAAAAAGACCGTCCTCATCATCGGCAAAGCCGGCAGCACAGCACAGTCTTATGCAGAATCGGAAGGACTGACCTTCCGTGCAGCCGGTTCTGCGGATGACATCCATACGCATTCCTGGTCGGCATGGTCAGTCGCCCTTGCCCCGACCTGTACCGAAACCGGTCTGAACGTCAGAACCTGCCCCGTTTGCGGGGAAAAGGAAGAACAGGTCATTGATGCACTCGGCCACAGCTTTCTTGCATGGGAAACTGACATCGCGCCGACCTGCACGAAAGAAGGCGTGGATTCCCGCTACTGCATCAACTGCCAGCAGAGTGAAACACGCACCGTTCCTGCTCTGGGACATAACTGGGGAAGCTGGGAAACCGATACGGCTGCTACCTGCACCGAAAACGGCAGAAACGTCCGCGTCTGTGCTTCCTGCGGCGAAAAAGAGTATATGACCGTTCCCGCAACGGGTCATAGCTGGGGCGAATGGACTGTTGTCCGCGCCGCTACCACCGAACTCGAAGGTCTCGAAGAACGCGAATGCGCCCTCTGCCATGAGAAAGAATCCCGCG
>DGVV01000159.1 GCA_002395085.1 Ruminococcus sp. UBA4275
AGCGCCCCATTATAATCATCGCGCAGCGATACCTTTTTCGACAGCCTGAGCACAGCCACACAAGTGACAGTGCTTTCATTATGTAGAATAGCTTCTCAGACGAATCATAATTGGGCCAGCGCCGCCTGATTCATCACGCACTTACTCCTCGTCCGGCTCGTCCCAGTTATGCCAGACGTTCTGCACATCGTCATCATCTTCCAGATGCTCCAGAAGCAGACCCATCTTGCGCAGCGCTTCCTCGTCGGTCAGCGTGACATAGTTTGCCGGAATCTCCGCCTCCTCGGCAGATGCGATGAGATAACCCTTCGCGGTGAGACCCTCACGCAGTTCGCTGAGTGCCTCCGGCTGGCAAACGATCTCGATGCTGTCCTCAGAATAGGTCATATCGTCGCCGCCCAGCTCCATTGCATCCTCCAGAACGGTGTCCTCATCCAGTTCGCCGTCATGCTCAATGATCACGACGCCCTTCTTGGTGAACAGGTAGGAAACGCAGCCGTTCGTGCCGAGATTGCCGCCGAACTTGTCAAAATAGTGGCGGATATTGCCCGCGGTACGGTTCTTGTTATCGGTCAGGCACTCGACGATGACCGCAACGCCGCTCGGACCGTAGCCCTCATACGTGAGGCTCTCGTAATTGTTCTTGTCGCTGTCACCGGCAGCCTTCTTGATGAGGCGGTCGATGTTGTCATTCGGGACATTATTTGCCTTCGCCTTTGCAATCAGATCGCGCAGCTTGCTGTTGTTATTCGGATCAGGGCCGCCCTCTTTGATGACGACCATCATCTCACGGCCAATCTTTGTAAAGATTTTCGCCTTTACAGCGTCGGTCGCTTCCTTCTTCCGCTTAATGTTGTTCCACTTGGAATGTCCGGACATTCTGGTAACCTCCTATTCTGAAAATTAACGTTCCTGCGTACTTTCCGACCAGACCACAGAAAAAATCTCCCGCATTCTGGCGGTTCTGCCGCAGAGGAACAGGTATCCGAACAGGCACTCAAAGCCTGTTGCCTTCCGATAATCTGCGGGGGTTGCGTGCTTCGGCACAGAGATGCCGCTCGCATTGCGTCCGCGCCGCATAATGTCCGCTTCGTCCTCTGAGAGCATCTCTGCGATGCGCACCGCCGCACCTGCCTGAAACGCCGCACGAACGTGTGCGACTGCCTGTTCATGCAGTTCACGGGCGGGACGGTTCGCCTCCCGCAGAAGCATCTCCCGCACCATCACCTCGTACACACTGTCACCGAGAAAGGCGAGAGAAAGCGGACTATATTGCTTCGCCTCCGCTTCCGTCAGCGGAGTCGCCGTCTGCAAAAAATCAATCGACATAATCGAACTCGAAACCGTTGATTGAAACGGTATCGCCCTCCTTGCAGCCCATTGCTTCGAGCTTGTCTATGATGCCGCTGCTGCGCAGCACACGCTCGAAATACTGAAGCGACGACCAGTCATCGGGATTGATTGTGCGCATAATCGGCTCCATCCAATCCGCCGTGACCTGATAGACGCCTTCCTCATCCACGGTAATCTCGAAGCGCTTTGCGTCTTCAGGCTTCTTCTCCGGAACAGCTTCCGGTTCAAAGCGCTTGACGGGCGGGAGCGTTTCGAGTGTTTTCGCGATTTCATCGAGCAGCGGCTTTGTACCCTGCACGGTCGCTGCGGAGATCACAAAAAACGGCAGCCCCTTGCCCTCGATATAGGCGCGCAGGCGGTCAATCTGCTCTTCTGTTGCGAGATCAGACTTATTCGCCGCGACAATCTGCGGGCATTTGCTGAGATCCTCCGAGAAATGGGAGAGTTCCGCGTTGATCTTCTCGAAATCGTCGATGGGATCGCGGTCTTCAGAACCGGCGCAATCCAGCACATGAACGATCAGCCGGCAGCGTTCGACGTGCCGCAGAAATGCGTGACCGAGACCTGCGCCGTTGGCAGCACCCTCGATCAGACCGGGGATATCCGCCATGACGAAGGAGCGTTCCTCGTCGAGTTTCACGACGCCAAGCACCGGTTCAAGGGTCGTGAAATGGTAGTTTGCAATCTTCGGTTTTGCAGCAGATACGACGGAAATAAGCGTAGACTTACCGACATTCGGGAAGCCGACAAGGCCGACATCAGCAAGGAGTTTCAGCTCCAGCACAACATCGAACTTTTCGCCGTCGAAACCGGGCTTTGCAAAGCGCGGGACCTGTCTTGTGGAGGAAGCGAAGTGCTGATTGCCCTTGCCGCCTCTGCCGCCCTTCGCAAGAATGACAGGCTCATCGCCGGAGAGATCCGCCATAACGCGGCCGGTTTCCGCCTCCCGCACCACCGTGCCGCGCGGCACTTTGATGACGAGATCGGGGGCACTTTTGCCGGTGCAGCGTTTTGCCGCGCCGTTCTGCCCGTTTTCCGCGACATACTTGCGCTTATAGCGGAAGGAGATGAGCGAAGAAAAATGGTCATCCGCGATGAACACGACATCGCCGCCCTTACCGCCGTCGCCGCCGTCGGGGCCGCCTGCCGCAACATATTTTTCACGGTGGAAGCTGACGGCGCCGTCGCCGCCTCTGCCTGCTTCGATATGGATTTTCGCCTGATCTACGAACATGGACATGGGGTTCACCTCATAAGAAATCCCCCTGCGTGCTATGTGAGCGGCAAGGGGATTTTCTGTGCTGGCTTACTGCTCGACAGCGTAGACGCTGACGCGCTTGCGGTCACGACCGTAGCGCTCGAAACGCACCTGACCGTCGATCGTTGCATACAGGGTATCGTCAGAACCGATGCCGACATTGTTACCCGGATGGATGTGCGTACCGCGCTGACGCACGAGGATGTTGCCCGCGAGGACATACTGACCGTCGCCGCGCTTGACGCCGAGACGCTTTGCCTCAGAATCACGGCCGTTCTTGGTCGAACCAACGCCCTTCTTGTGAGCGAAGAACTGCATACTGATACGGATCATTGAGAATACACCTCCGTTTACGAATTGAATGTGCTGTGCTGTGTCAGATCATTTGCCGGAGACTTTGACGCGAAAAGCGCCGCCGCTCTCCTCTGCGAGCATCTGAAAATGCAGCAGCAGCCCGTGTAGGATCTCAGACTGCACGGCATCCGGCTGCGGAAGCCGGAGCGTGATGTGGTTGTGCGCGTCATCCGCAGCATTTACCTGCACCGCCGACGCCGGAACACCGAAGCATTCCGTGAGGGTATTGCAGGTGAGCTGCATCGCGGATGAAACAGCAGCACACAGCACCGAGAAGCCGGTATCTGTGTCTGCGGGGGCGTGTCCGGAGACGGTACAGCCTGTAAAGCATCCGTTCTCGCGCACAAATTCTGCGTTCAGGCGCATGAAAAGCGCTTACTTGCTGATGGATTCGATGCGGATCTGGGTGAACGGCTGTCTGTGGCCCATTGCACGCTTCTGACCGCACTTCGGCTTGTAAGTAAAGACGCGGATCTTCTTGCCCTTGCCGTTTGCGAGGACCTTTGCGGTAACGGTTGCGCCGTCAACGAACGGGGCACCGACTGCAAGACCGCTCTCATCACCGATCGCCGCGACCTGATCGAAGGTGATGGTATCACCGACCTCCGCCGTGAGCTTCTCGACGCGGACAACATTGCCCTCCTCGACTCTGAGCTGCTTACCGCCTGTCAAAATGACTGCATACATGGTATTTCTGGCACCTGCCTTTTCCATAAACTCGCTGCGAACGGTGCGCGATCTCCCGGAAACCGGGCATACTGCGGCTTAGACCGTTCAGCAAGCGGCTTTACTATTATAACGGATTTTGCGGATTTTGTCAAGAGCTGCGGCAGATTTTGCATGACAAATCGTGCCGCAGCATCCGACATATTTTGTCAAATTTCACGAAATCATTTCAGTTCAACGAGTCTTGCGAGCGCTTGCAGCAGCAGCGGAAGATCCGTCGGAGAAACCTTGCCGTCGCG
Organism: Ruminococcus sp. UBA4275; assembly: GCA_002395085.1. GTDB lineage: Bacteria > Bacillota > Clostridia > Oscillospirales > Ruminococcaceae > Firm-04. Next base: position 3,931 of record DGVV01000159.1, read on the forward strand.
GTTCACATCCGCATTGATCTCGCCCTGCGTACTCAGTGAAGCAGTGATGTCCTGTCCGACATAGCGGGCAAGCAGCACAGCATCGCGCACATCCACTGTCTTGTCGTTATTGACATCGCCTGCCAGACGGGTTCCGTCCTTCTGCGTGGTTTCGGTCGGCTGCGCGGTGGTTACAGGGGGCAGTTCCGGATCATAGGTATCCCAGTCTGGCAGCTCATCGAGCGTGATGCAGTATTCGCTGGTGTAGATCTTCTTCAGCTCAGCCGGATCATTCAGGCCAGTGAGGTAACGCTGATACCACGGGCAGAAATACAGCCACGCCGCCTTGTCATTGACCAGATTATCGAGCGAAGGAATGGTATCGTTTTCGCTCATGACAACCATTTTCTGTCCCTTTGTCTGCGCGACCATCGAATAGAAGGTTGCGGAGATAGCGCTGGGATTCGGGTCATTGTTGTTGATGGCGTTGTACTTGTCGCAGCCCTGAAAATCGACATACTCATCACCCGGATACCACTCTGCTGCGTGTGCAGAGGTCGAGCAGGTCCATATCCAGAGGAGATTGTCGAGATGATATTCGTTGACAAGCTTGTCATAGAGATAGCGGTAGAGGTTGACGCAGGCTTCCGGGCCTTCTGCGCCCCACCAGAACCATGCACCCTCTGCCTCATGCAGCGGACGGAACAGAATCGGGACGCCGGCATCGCGTGCCTTGCCAAGCTGTTCCGCAAGCAGTTCGATGTCCTGATTGATCTTGTCGTTCTCCCACGTACCCGGCTTGACGGCATTCGTCGCGGAGAAGTTGGTATACGGCGTATTGCCCGTACCCTCCACATAGAATGCAGCAGTTGTGCTGTCCTTGCCGTCAGTCGGCACATTCCAGTGATAAGTCACCGTCGGGATGCCGCCCTTGTCCTTGTACCACGCGATCACACGCTCCGGTGCATCATCGAAATAGGGCTGCGTGGTATTGTAGAACAGGAAGTCGATGCCGCGGATGGCGGGCTGTTTGCCGGTAGTCTCCTGAATATACTCGAATTCCGCCTCATTGTCCACGAGGTAGTCAATCGGAAGTCCCTGCGATTCCTGTGCATTTTTGTTGTAATTGTGCGAGCCGCAGTATTCCTGCTGACCGGAGAGAATGTGCTTGCCGTAAACGCTGCGCAGATAGGCATACAGTTTCCGCGCCTCAGGGCTTGCATTGGGATTGCACGGTGCATCTGCCGGCGAGAAATTTGTGAGATACGCCGGTGCGGGCGCGATGGTGAGGTAATCGAGGAAGGTATAGCCCCAGTAGCTCTTGATCGAGATTTCGTTTTCGCCCTTGTTCAGGTGAACATAGCCCGCAGGGAGTTCCTGCCATCCCTCGCCGGAATTGAACGGGAACAGCACCTCGCCCTGCGATTCACCGTTGACGAGCAGATACTGCGTTTTATCAGGCTTTTCGGGGTTGCCGAAGCACTGGATATAGGCGATGTTGAGGGCATAGAAGCCGTCTGCGGGGGCATTGACCTTGACTGTTGCAGTCGCATCCTTGCGGTCAATGTAGACGTATGCATCGCCCGACCAGCCGGTCATATCGCAGGGATTGCCGAAGCCGTCCTCATCAACCTTCTCCCAGGTGATCGGCTCACGCTCCTCGCAGTCAACGAGTGTGCCGTCCTCAAACTCAAACTTCAGAACATCGTCCGCGGCTGATCCGGCGGGCACGGGCATCGCACCCAGACACAGCACGACGGCTGCGCTGAGCGCTGCAAGCTTGCGCTTTTTCATAAATATGAACCTCTTTCCTAAATAAATAGTTTTCTATATATGATACAGGAGACAATCGCTCCTGTCAGCTTGTCGATAAAGGTATCGCTGCGCGATGATTATAATGGGGCGCT
>DGVV01000001.1 GCA_002395085.1 Ruminococcus sp. UBA4275
ACACTCCGCGGTGAGTTTGCAAGCAAACTCACCCATACCCCGCCAAAGGGATACTATCCCTTTGGAATCCCATTTATGTGAAATATAGCAAATACGTTCTTTTTCATATTGTTCCAAAAAAGGGATTCTTAAGGGCTAGTAGCCCTTAAGCGGGAGTTTGAGGTGAATTTGCCTGCAAATTCATGCGAAGCGAGCGGCACCCTCAATATAAATCCGTCGGAGACACTTTATCTACAGACTGAGCCTTCCTGCACCAAGCAGGAAGGCTCTTGTTACATCATGCAGAAAAGCCGTGCAGCGAGCAGACGTTTCCATTCCCGAAAGCTGCTGACGTCAGCGGCATCGGGTTCTGCGCCGGCATTCAGCGCATTCCAGACACGGATTCCCGCATCGCACGGCGGAATACCCGGCGATGCGACAGCTCCCGCCTGCATCTTGCCGGTGAGATACAGGTCATAGGCGGCAAGCGGCTGCGCACCCTCCATATCCGTGATGCGGCAGTCGGCAGCAGTCAGACGGCGTTTTTCCAGCCGCATCGCCAGAAAAGGCGGCAGCAGCAGCTCATCCTCTGCATTTTTGAGATAATCATGCAGTTGTTCCGCAAATACAATCTGCGGCGTTCCGGCAGGCACATGATAGGTCAGCAGCACGATGCCGCGCTTATCGCCGTAAGCGGGGAGAAATCCGCTGCGCGATGTCGAGGTGAATGTCAGCGTCATGCCGGCATCGCGGCAAACCGCAAAATCATCGGCGCGCTCCACGCGATAGCCCAGTGCCGCCTCCGCCGCGACACCCTTTCGCGCCGCCGCAAAGAGATTCCTGTAAACATTCAGCAGCGCGGGAATATCTGCCAGCAGCGCAGGATTGAGCCGTTTACCCTCTGCAATGCGGGTTCGTTCCGTCCGCAGACCTTCAAAGAGCAGCGCATTCAGCGAAACATAGGCTTTCGCATCGCCCCAGAAGGCATCGGATGCGCCGCGCACATCGCCCTCATAAAAACGAACGGCACGCTGCTCTGCATCATTCAGCGGCAGCATCACAGATATTGCAGCAATTCCGCACGAACATCATCCAGTGCGGGATTGGTCAGACCGAAATTCATTGCCTTATAGCACCAGACTGCTCTGCCAATGTGGTGGCGCTGCAAAACGGCATTGATGGTCTTGAACCACTTGACCGTATCCTCAGGCGTCACAAATTCAATGACACCGTATTCACCGCAGTAAAGCGATGTACCGTTTGCCTCTGCGTGCTGAATCGCAGCCTCAAAGAGCTGCTCAAAATACACCTCGCTCGTCTCGCTCTGCTCAAACGCCATCCGCTCGGCAGGATTGATCTGATCGGTCCAATAAGCGCCCTGATGCGTGAATTTCAGCGGTTCATAGCAGTGGAAATTGTAGATGACAAATTCGTCCTGCGGGGGATCAAGCGCCGGCACAGCCGCAACAGCGTTATTGAAATAGCTGCCCACGAGGATCTGCGTTTTCGGTGCAAATTTGCGGATGCGCTTGATGCAGGTATCCGCAATGCGCTTCCACGGCTCAATGAATTCGCGGTTCGTGACCTCATTGAGCAATTCAAATGCAACGTGTTCCGGATCATCGCCAAAGCGTTTTGCAAGCTCCTCCCAGAGCGCATAAAAACGCTCCTGATAGTCTGCGCGGTCAAAAAATCCCGACTCATGCTCCGAGTAGGTATCGAAGGAAAAACCGGCTGCCTTGTGAAGATCCAGCACAACATTCATGCCGTATTTCCGTGCAAGTGCGAGCGCATTCTTCAGGCGCGCAAACCCGGACTGATTCCACGAACCGTCCTCGCACTCAAGAATATTGTAATCAAACGGAATCCGGACATGATCAAATCCCCAGTCGCGAATCTGCACGAAGTCCGGTTCTGTGATGAACTCGTCCATGTGCTGCTCACTGTAGGCACACTGCGAGAGCCATCCGCCCAGATTCACGCCCTTGTAAAACCCCTGCATTTTCATGTTTTTCTTTCTCCTTATCCAGTTTTTTTCGCGCAAGCACGGCACTTTCGCAAGCGAAAATCCGAGCCGCGATGTTATCTTATTATATCATATCGCAGACATTCTTGCAAGCATTTCCTGTAGATTTTTGTCATATATATGTGCTATTTTTGCGGATTCTCCGACAAACACTCTGCCGCCGGAGAATCCGCCTGCAAATTCACAGCAGCATCGGCTGAATCTGCTGTCCGTGCAGCGCCGTCTCAACAGTCTGCGGAATCTGTGAAAAGTCCGCGACCAGAGAGGTCGGTTTTTTACAAGGATCATCCTGCCCGAACGGCACGAAATAATAGTGGCGGCGGTTCAGCAGATCTCCCAGATTGCGTGCGGATGCGGACAAGCCGTCATTCGTCGCAACGCAAAGGATCACCGGTTTTCCGCCGCGCAGATGCGATTTCACCGCCATTGTGACGGTATTATCCGTGATGCCGGCGGCAAGTTTGCCCAGCAGATTTCCGGTACACGGGCAGACTATCAGCGCATCGGTCATTGCCTTCGGGCCGATCGGTTCAGCCTCCGCAATGCTTTGAATGAGTGTGCCGCCGCTGAGTGCAGTAAGCTGCGAGAGATAATCCGCTGGCGAACCAAACCGCGTTTTGATGCCCGCAAAATGTTCCGAGACAATCGGCAGCAGCGATGCCCCCGCCGCCGTACAAGCCTCCGCTGCCTGCATGGCGCGGGCGGCATTGCAGAACGAACCGCACACCGCAAATCCGAGGCGAATTCCGCTGAGATCAGCCATTGCAGCCGCCCCCTTCCGCAAGCAGTTCCAGCGCTGTCTGCGCAACAATTTCCCCCGCCGTCACAGGCGCAGTTTTGCCGGGCAATGCCAGCGCATGAATCGCACGGATGCCGTATTGTTCTGCGGCTTCAAAGTCAACACCGGATGTCTTCGGAGACAATTACAACAGACGGCGATATGCCTTCATCCGGCCGTTTTTGCCGCATTCCGCTGCTACCCCGACCCGAATCAGTGTTGACAAAAAAATGCGCACATACATCTCCGGCGCACAAACGGTATCCATGAGATCCCGAACAGTGAATGGTTCGGGCAGATCCGGCAGCAGCGCGGCGTAATCCGCAGGCGAATGCAGCATCCGGATCTCCCCGAAGTGAATAGGGATACGGTCTGCCCGCTTGCGCTGCCTGCCGTTGTCCACAACAAGATCATCCGTTTCCACATCGCACAGGCAAATGCGCAGATTCTCGTGCAGCAGGAAATCCCGCAGCGTATAGACCTCGCGCATCGCGGTATACACGCTTTCATGCTTAGGAGATTTCCGGTACGAAAGCTGCACGCCGTTTTCATCAAACCGGCGGATATGGCGTGTGACCGTCACGGGATGCACAACCGTTACCGGACACAGCGGAAGAAGCGCCGAAAGCTTTGGTTTCAGGCGGGAAAGCCCGCGCGTCTGCACCTCGATTACGCCCTCCCCAGTCACAGCATCCGCAATAAACCCGCCAAGCGGTCTCTCGTGCGTTTCAGGATCGGGTGCGAAATAATATTTCAGCATGAGATGCAGCATTTTCTCGCCAAGCTGCCCGATACCGCGTCCGCGCACATCTTCCGCGGCAGCATCCGCCGCTGCTTTAAATCGGTCCATAAAATGCCTCCAAAAAAGCGCAGCATCCCGAAAGATACTGCGCTTTTGTGCTGAATTTGGCTTGTCAGAATCGAATTACTCCTTGACACCGCCGGCAGCGACGCCGCCGATGATGAAGCGGGAGAGAACGATGTAGATGACAACGACCGGAATAATCGACAGGAAGATTGCAGCGTAGTTTGCGCCGTAATCTGCGTTTCTGTCGATTGCGATAACCTTCTGAACCATCATCGGCATCGTCAGCTGTGCTTTCTTGCCGGAAACCAGAACGATGGACTGGTTGTAGTAGTCATTCCACTTCTGGATGAAAGCGAAGATCGCCTGAACAGCGAACGCCGGCTTCATCATCGGAATGGAGATGGTGAGGAAGGTACGGAATTCGTTCGAGCCGTCGATACGTGCTGCCTCGATGATGTCAAGCGGGAAGGAGGACAGCATATACTGACGCATGAAGAATACGATTGCAGGGGCTGCGATCGACGGAATGATCAGCGGGATGTAGCTGTCGAGGAGATTCATGTTAATGAGGAGCTTCATGAAACCAACGGCAGTAACCTGCGTCGGAACCATCATGACAGCCAGAATGAACACGAAAGCCGGACCGGCAAGCTTGAAGTCATAGACGACAAGGCCGTAAGCAGTCATACCGGAGAAGAAAACCGTCAGGGCGCAGCAGCAGCCCGCGATGATGAGAGAGTTCTTCATACCAACCAGCGGGCTGAAGAACACATTGTAAAGAGAATTCTCTTTCAGCGTTCTGATATTATCGAACAGATGCGTACCCGGAATCAGGGACACATTACCGATAATATCATTGTGCAGACGGGTCGCATTGACCACGAGGATCCAGATCGGCACAAGGCAAATCAGCGTCAGCAGGATCAGCACGACATAGATGAGCGCAGACTTGATGATAACATGAGTCTGGTAGCCGCCCTTATCGTCTGCATAAGTAACCTTCTTGCTCATATACTGAATCCGCCTCCTTTCGCCTTAGCCTTTGCAGCCTTGATGGCAGCCTTGCGCTGCTTCTTCTTCGCGATGGCATCCTTATCACGCTGGACATAGAAGACCAGAGCGCCGAGGATGGACGTAATCACAAAGAGGATAACAGAAGCCGCACCGGAATAACCGAAGGAAGGCTTCGCAAAGTTGCTGTGGAACATCTGATAGACGAAGACTGCAATGGTCGCGATATTCTCGTTGATGATATTTCCGGTATGGAGCATGAACGGAATATCGAACATCTGGAGACCACCGATCATGGAGGTCAGCAGGGTGTAGACCATGATGGTCTTGAGGAGCGGGAAAGTAATTCTCCAGAAAGTCTGCGTGGAGTTCGCACCGTCGATCTCAGCCGCCTCAAAGAGGGACTCATTGATGCCCTGAATACCGGACATCAGCATGATCATGGTATTACCGAACCACATCCAGACCTGAATAAACATAACTAAGACACGGGAGCCCCAGACACTCGTGATGACCTTCCAGGGTTCCGGCGCTGCGGTCAGACCGGCAGCAGCAATTTCTTCCTTTGTCATGGCACAGCCGCGCAGCGTATTGATGACGCTGTAGGAAGAATCACCGAACAGTGCAAGGAACAGACCGGCAACGGAAGCGGCAGTGATGATGTTCGGCATATACATCACGACCTTGAAGAAGCCTTTGCCGGGCATTTTGACGCGCAGATCCGTGAACCAGACTGCAAGCAGCAGGGACAGGGCAATCTGCGGGATGAAGTTACCGACCCAAATGATGAGCGTATTCTTGAAATATCTCCAGAAGGTCTCATGAATACCCATCGCTTTGAAATCATTTTCAGGGGGAGTTGCGAGGATGGTCTTGAAGTTATCAAGGCCGATGAATGCAGGCTCTCTGGTACCGTTCTCGCAGAAAGCGAGGACAAATGTCTGAAGCAGCGGCCAGAGTGCGAAAATGAAGTACACGATAAAGAACGGCAGAATGAAGATATAGCCGTACTTCGCGTAGCTGACGGACTTAATCCGCCGTTGTGCAGCAGTAGCCATTCAGCACACCCTTTCAAGAAGAAATTAGTGAAAATTACAGACCGAGATATAATATACGCCTATTGGGCGCAGAGCCCAATAGGCATATATTCGGTTATGCTATTTTTCAGGCATTATCTATCAGGTTTCTGTTGTGGAAATGTCTGAATGTCTTCTCATCGAAGATTATTCGACGGTCAGACCCTCGATCTTAGCAGCTTCCTTCTTGAACTCGGTGATCATGTCGTCGTAGGAAGCAACCTCACCCTTGACATACTTGGTGATTGCGCCGTTGAACGCATCCTTGATCTGGGAGTCGAAAGCAGTGATCTTGCCATCCATGTCGATGTTGCCAGCAGCCTCGTACAGGACAGAGAACTGATCCTGACCGCCGAGCAGATCGTTCTTGTTGGAGCCCTCATCAACGATCGCCTTCATAGCGTTCGGGTTGTTGACGAACTCAGACTTGAACAGAGCGTAATCCTTCGCAGTGTTCTCATCAACGGTGAAGTACTTCACGAAGTCGTGAGCGATCTGACCGTTGTCGCACTTCGGAGACAGAGCCAGCCAAGAGCCGCCCCATGCCCAGCCGGAAGGACCAGCAGTGATGTTGTACTTACCGAAGGTCTTGCCGCCCTCGCCGCCTTCAGCGTTGGAGAGCATAGAGCCCTTGCCGAGGCACCAAGTGCAGAAGAAGTAACCCATGGTGGAATCATCCTGGCCGATCTGGTACCAACCGTCAGTCCACTGATCCTCCTTGGTCACATAGCCATTGTCCCAGTACTCCTTAGCGAGGTCTGCGTAGGTCTTGCAGAAGTCGTCGATGACGAGCTTGTTGTCCTTGTCAGCCCAAGCGTTTGCACGGTTGTACTGCCAGACCTGCCACATACCGCCGAGGGTATCAGCCATAGCGATGTTGTGCTCATCCTTAACCTTCTTAGCGGTCTCGGTGAACTTATCCCAGGAATCAACGAACTTCTGCATCTCATCCGGGGTCTTTGCGCCGAGGTACTCCTCTGCGAGGTCAGTTCTGTAGACGTAGCCGCCCGGAGTTGCCTGCCAGGAAGCAGCCTTCAGGACACCGTTTTTATCGGTACCGATGGAAACAGTGTAGTCATAGCAGCCCTTGAAATCGTCGGTGGTGAAGCCGAGGTCAGTCAGCGGAGCGGTGTACTCATCGTTGTTGATGTAGTCGAGAATCCAGTCTGCCTCGAGGACGAACAGGTCAGCATCCTCGCCGCCAGCGAAGTAGTTTGCATACTGCTCGCGAGCTTCCTGGCCCTTGGAACCGACGTTGACATACTCAACCTTGCCAGCGTAGTCAGGGTTTGCTGCGGTGAAGTTCTCGATCATCTTCTCGACGTCGTCGCCGGTCCAGCAGAGAACGGAGAGCTTGTCGCCGGTCTCAGCGATCTTGTTCTCAGCAGAAGCGGTGTCATCAGCCGGCTTGGTCTCGTCAGCAGGCTTGGTCTCGTCAGCCGGGGTCTCCTCAGCCGGCTTGGTCTCATCAGCTGCCTTAGAGGTATCAGCCGGGGTGTCGTTTGCCGGGGTGGAATCGCCGCCGCAGGCAACGAATGCGGTAGATGCGATCGCCAGAGTTGCGATCAGAGCAAGGGACTTCTTAAGCTTGTTCATTGTAAGTTTCCTCCTTCATTTTGCTGCGAATAATTTGCTGCGTTCGCAGCTTTGAAAATGTGTACCCGCTTACACGGGCGTAAATTTTCGCTGCGTTTTGCGCAGCCGAGACACGAACCGAAACGGATACGGCGGTCTCAATCAACATAGCAGCGTGCGCTTCCTGCAAAGCGGTGTCAGGCTTCCGTTCAGCGTTCTGCGTTTTCGCCTCCATGTTTTCATGCCTTAAATATACACGAAATCGAGTCAAAAGTCAATGCCAATCTCCAATTCGTCACTCTTTTTGTAGGTTTCGCCGGTAATTCAAAACCACTCCAGAGGAATTTTGTGTGCATTTGATTGATTGATACCGCTTTTTTGCATTTTCACGAATCTTTGTTACAATTTGGTTACATTTACACTGCTAATTCTTACAAATTAGCGAATATGCGCCCGTTTTTGCGTGATGCGTCTGTGCAGAAATACCCTTCTTTTGAGCCTGGCGCCTTGCTTTTTGAATTTTTTTGGTTGAATTTCCGGAAACCGCTTGCTTTTTTCACGCTTTTCTTGTATTATAATGGTATCATCTTCCGGAGGTTTATTATGGCTCATTATCCTTTTACCGACCGTCCGCACCTGCTGGTGCTGACCTGCACCCATGTTCTCGCCGGCAGCGACATCACCCTTGTCTGCCACCATTTCAGCGACGCAAGCTGGGAATTCGTCTGCGGCGGACAGCACACCGAGGAGGACGCCATTGTTATGAGCGTCGGGGAACTGTGCGACTCCGATCCCACGCTGCATTTGCTGTGCGATTTGCCCGTTGGCGCTTGTGCGATGCGCGAATCCCGCGCCCACGCATGGAAGCGCGGCAGAATTGAGGGCGAGGATTTCTATTCCGCAGCAGAATCCCGCATGGGCTGATCTTCCCCGCTGACGTACAGATATTCCCGCAGCACATTTATATAGTAGCTGTCCGGTATGGTATCCGCAACCAGAATCTCATAGAGACTGCGGAATCTGCCGAGTCTTGCCCGCGCCGCGAGAATTGCATCTGCATACGCTTCCGTCATATCCGGCAGACGCAGCAGTTCCTCGCGCGTGACCGTATTCGCATCGAAATACAGCGGTGCTTCCGGTTCAGTCTCTGCGGGCTGTTCCGGCGCAATTTCCTTCGGCGGCGGCTGATCATCTGAAGCAGGTTCATCCGGCATCTCAGGATCTTCCGGCGGCAGTTCATCCGGAATGTCAAATTCCGCCATGATGCGCGCTGCAAGCGTCTCTCCGATGCCTTCTATTTCCAGAAGCTGGGCGCGGCGGGTGAATCCGCCGATTTCCGTGCGGTACTGCACAATCGCGCCCGCCAGAAAAACACCAACGCCGGACACGCGCTGAAGTGCCGCTTCATCAGCGGTATTCAGATTGCGGTCCGGCGTTTCAGTTGTTTGGAAAGAATGTACCGTCGTTTCGGCGGTTACGGCTGTGTCAATGTGTGTAGTCTCTGCGGATCTGCTTTGCGTGATCTGCGGTGCGGTCTGTTCTGCCGCGCCCTGAACATTCGTTTCTATTATATTATAGTATACCGTCTGTCCGCCCGTGCCTGAACGCGCACGCATCAGCAGAACGGCAGCGGCTGTCAGCAGCAGCAAGCCGCCGGTCAGACCGCCCTTCCATATTCTATCATTCATCCTGTTTCCCTCTGTCTCCGAAGGCATCCCCGCCTGGCTTGGAAGCCAGATCAAGGAGCAGGGCATCGCGGCGCAGCTTCTCAAGCTGCTTTGCCCCGATCACCCGTGCGGGAACGGTATTGATAATCAGCCTTGCATCGGCGCAGGCATCGCACCATGCATCAAACCGGACAGCGCGGCATCCGCTGCCTTCGCTCCGCGTCCGGCTGTGAGGGGAAACCGTCAGTCGCGCCAGCGCCGGCGGAAAGCAAGGCAGGTGACGTTTTCTGCCTTCTTGAACTGCTTGGAGAAATAGCTCTGGTCATTGAATCCGCAGAGTGCGGAAATCTCCTCCACGGATTTATCCGTAAAACGCAGCAGCCGTTTGGCGTAATTGATGCGCAGGCTGATAATATGCTGAAAAATGGTTTCGCCGTAAGCGCGCTTGAATTCGCGTGTGAGATAATATTTGCTGATGTCAAAGCGATGCGCCAGCTCATCCAGCCGGATGTCGCTCGTAAAGTTCGCGTCGATGTGCGCCAGGACGGTCTTGAGCTTTGCCTGCAAGGCAGTATCGCTCTCCTCAGAGATGCTGTTGACCGTCAGCAGCATCGTCAGCAGATTCATCAGCACACCGGAGGTCAGCACCTCGGTATCAGCATAGGTTTCTGTATTCAGGCGCATCAATTCCTGAATCAGCGAAACAAATTTCACAGTGGATACCGGATGGAAAACCGGTGTCTGCTGCTGCACAAACAGTTTGTAGTATTCCTCTGTTGTACATCCGTTGAAATGCACCCAGAGCAGTTCCCACGGCTGATCGCCGTCGCTCTGATAAGAATGCGGAGAACGGCAGTCGATAAAAAAGCAATCGCCCTCCTCCAGTACGGTGGTTTCGCCGTTATATTGCAGCGTCCCTTTGCCGTCCAGTACTACGGCAAACAGGAACGACTGCAAATTCTGCCGTGCAGTATGGTGGCTGCCGCCCGCCTTGAGATGCCCGCATTCCTGCAAATAAAAGAATGCGCGTCTGGCAACGGCGCTGGGCGTTTTCATGATCCGGCTGTCCAGCGGATTCGGGATGTTGTCATTCTGAGTCTGCGGCATTGTATATCCTCCTTTCGCTCCTGTTCTATAGAAGGGGGCATATTCCGCCCTTCTCCATTATTATACATCTTTTGACAGGAACTTTCAATACGCTTTTTAGGAGAATCTTGCGCTGCTTTTTTGTGCAATGTGCAATAAAATCAGTTAAATTCTGGTCTCCAGCCGCTGAAATTCGCACACATAGCCGGTCATTCCAGACTGTTTTCATGCCAATCGCAGCCGCCCGCACAGCAAAATACACCGAGAGGGACATCCGGTCTGTAGATAAAGTGTCTCCGACGGATT
>DGVV01000119.1 GCA_002395085.1 Ruminococcus sp. UBA4275
ACACTTTATCTACAGACTGGGGCGGGCAGCGCCCGCACAGGAGGACAGTGAAAGGAGGGGTCATCATAGAAGCACTGGAAGGATTTTTCTCGGTGATACTGGGTATCATCATCGGCATCGGCGTGGGGATCGGCTTTTTCTTCCGCCTGATCTATCTGATGCTGAAATATCTCATCGGGAAACTGATCGGGCTGATCAGACCGTCTGCGAAATACCGCATCAACCTGAAATGGCTGCTGCGCGACTGTGACCGCGAAAAAGATGCGGTTCTCCACACAGGAATGCTCCGTAAATTTGAGCTGAAAGGCGGCGAAGCAGACCGCACGTTCAAGGAACTGAAGCAGATCATGGAGCGCTACAAGGCGCAGAGAAAGCGCCGCAGCGAGGTCGGGGATAAGAGTGTGCTGGACGGCATTTTCCGGAAGATTGACGATCTGTACAACGCATTTCTGAAGCAATGCTGGATCGCGGAGCAGTCGATTGACTGGAAGCGCATTGACCTGTACAATCCGACGGCGCATCCGGCATTTGCTTCGATGCGCAAGGCAGTTTCGGGGCTTCAGACGCTGCTTGATGAGCATGAGAAGATGCTGACGAACGCGATTGCGGCGAATGTGCAGGATGCGGTAGATCTGCATGATCTGGAGCAGGGTCTGGCATTCGTGCAGGATTTCAACGCCTCGCAGGTAACGTCGGAGGAATTTCCGGCAAATGCGGCTGCACAGGCGGCGGGTGCGGACACGGCGGAACAGGCACAGACGCAGCAATTACCGTAAAAATCTCATAAAAGGAAAGCTCCTGCTTCATTTTGATGTAGCGGGGGCTTTTTGTCGGACGCTGCGCAGCCTTTCCTGGCGAAAGGCTGCCGCCGGCGCTGCCCGCCGCCTGCTTGATTTTTTGCCGGAAATGTGGTATAATAAACAAAACTATATCCACTTGCGAAAGGAGCCTGAAAAATGGCACGTCATAAAGGAAATTCCGAGAACGGAAAATCATTTGAAATCCCGCGCCCCGTATTCCCCAAACGCGCCGTCGTCACCGGCGGTATGCCCTACGGCAATAAGGAACTCCACTTCGGTCATGTCGGCGGAATGCTGGTCTTTGCCGATACCTACGCCCGCTTCCTGCGTGACCGCATCGGCAAGGAAAATGTCATCTTCGTCTCCGGTACCGATTGCTACGGCTCTCCCATCGCGGAAGGCTGGCGCAAAAAGGTCGAGAGCGGCGAGTTTGAAGGCTCGCTCGAAGATTTCGTCCGCCGCAACCACGAAAAGCAGAAGGCAACCCTCGCCGCATACGGCATCTCCCCGAACCTCTTTGGCGCATCGGGACTCGGCAGAACCAAGGAAATCCACGCCGAATATACCCTCGAATTTTTGCAGTCCCTCTATGACAAGGGACAGCTTGAGCGCATCTCTACAATGCAGTTTTTCGACGAAAAAGCAGGTGTTTTCCTCAACGGCAGACAGGTCACGGGCAAATGCCCCGTCGCCGGATGTCAGTCTGAGAAGGGCTATGCCGATGAGTGCGATCTCGGTCACCAGTATATGCCCGAAAACCTCATCGACCCCGTCTCCGCGCTGACCGGTGAGCGCCCGACCATGAAGCCCGTCACGAACTGGTATTTCAAGCTGCGCGATTATGAGCAGCTCATGAAAGACTGGGTTTCGGAGATGCAGAAGGATAAGCGCATCCGTCCGGTGGTGTGGAAGACGATCTCCGAATTCCTGAATCCGCCTGCGATCTATGTCAAGCGCGAATTTGAGGAGAAATATCTCGCAATCAGAGATCAGTTCCCCGCACACGAATATCTGGAGGAAGCAAAGAAGCCCTCGTTCACGATCCAGTTTGAGAAGCTGGCAGACTGCGACACCGCCTGCCGCATCCTCACCGAGAACGGCATCCGCTACCGCACGGGCAAAACGCTTGTGCCTTTCCGCCTGACGGGCAACATCGAATGGGGTGTCCCTGCGCCGGTTCTGGAGGGCGCAGATGGTCTGACCGTCTGGGTGTGGCCGGAATCGCTCTGGGCGCCGATCTCGTTCACGCAGGCATATCTGGAGCAGACCGGCAAAGACCGCGCCGCGTGGAAGGATTACTGGTGCAGCAAGGATGCGCAGGTCTACCAGTTCATCGGACAGGACAACATCTATTTCTACGGCATCGCAGAGCCTGCCATGTGGATGGCACAGCAGTCCGCGGCGGAGAAGACCTGCGATCCGCCGGAGGGCGAATTGCAGATGCCGACCATCGTTGCAAATTATCATATTCTGTTCCTTGATAAGAAGGCATCGAGCAGCGGCGCAGTAAAACCGCCTATGGCAGATGATCTTTTGAATTATTATACACCGGAGCAGCTCCGTATGCACTGGCTGGAGCTGGGTCTGGGTCAGCAGTCTGTGAGCTTCATGCCCAAGCCGTTCAATCAGGCGGTTCTGGAAGCGGAAAAAGAGGCGATTGCGAACGGCACAGGCGAGAAATTCCCGGATCCGGTCGTCAAGAATGCGCTGCTGACGAATGTTTACAACCGCATCATCCGCACGGCATTCTACACGGCGCAGAAGCTGACGGGTGCAGAGGAGACGGCGGGCTTCCTGCCGGACATTGCACCTGAGGAGAATTTCGTCGCAGATGCGAAGAAAGCAATGCTTGAATACGAGCGCCACATGAGCAAATTCGCATTCCACCAGTGTACCTATGTTCTGGACGGCTACATCCGCGGCGCAAGCAAATACATGGCGCGCGCGCTGAAGCCGGAGGAGCAGACGCCGGAGGAAACGCAGCAGGTGCTTGCAAATCTGTTTTACATGATCCGGATTGCGGCGGTTTTGCTGCATCCGATGGCGCCCTTTGGCACAGAGAAGCTGCGGGAATATCTGGATGTGGATGAGCGGATCTGGTCCTGGGAGACGCTGCTGGAGCCGCTGACGGCGTTCACGGGAGCGCAGCACAAGCTGAAGTATCTGCCGCCGCGCACAGATTTCTTTGCGCGTCACGAATCGCAGTTTGAGGAAGCATGAGCGAGGTATATGCATCTCTGGTAAAGCTGGGGGTGACGGCGTATCTGCTGTTTGGGGGATACACGTTATTCTGCGGCTTTCTGGAAAAGAACCGGAAGAAAAAGTTCGCAGGTGTGTTGATTCTGGTGATCCCGACGATACTGATCGCGCTCCTGCTGGTGTTTCTTTACCGAAAGTACGGCGCATAGCGCTGGCAATATGCTAAAGTTCTGCGGGCAGCGCCCGCTGGCATTTTGCTAAAGTTCTAAATTGGCTTGATGCAAGTCTTTGCCTTATGATTCTAAGGAAAGTGTAATGCTATTCGGATTCAGGCTGCAAATTTTCCACAGAATCGTGCCGCGTTCTATATTGGCTGATTGGGCGATGAAAGTCTGAAATTCCCCCAAACGCCGGTGGCAGCCTTTAGCCAAGGGGTCAAAGGATCAGGAAAGGGGGATTGGAAGGGGGAAAACCTAAGGAGATAGGGGAATGTGAGCGTCAGCGAACCTCCCCTGTCTCCTTGGGTTGTCCCCCTTGCACCCGCGGCGCGGCGCCCGCGCTGGCGATGATCTAAAGTCCTAAATTGGCTTGGTGCGAGTCTGTACCTTTTGATTCTATTGATGCCTTTCCTGTAACCTGTTACGGGGGTGACAACCAAAAGGAAAGGGGACAGGCGCTCCTTCCGTCGCGCAGCCCCCTCTCCTTTAGGTTTTCGCCCCCGAGCCCCCGCTTTCCTTATCCTCTCCCCCGTGCTAAAGTTCTATATTAGCTTGGTGCGGGTCGCTGCCTTTCAATTCTAAGGAAACTTTATCGAAGTAAAGTGACCGAATCCCGACTAAGTGCGGGAATCGGAAGTAAAATAAAAAGCACCGCATCAAAAGACACGGTGCAAATGGATACGCCCGGTGCGATTCGAACGCATGACCTTCAGAGTCGGAGTCTGACGCTCTATCCAGCTGAGCTACGGGCGCATATTCATAACAGTATTATTATACCAGATTCAGAGAGATTTTGCAACCCCTTTTTCAAATTTTTCTGCGGATTTCTTTCTGTCCGCGTAAAACGGATGCAGGCAGCCGCCCCGCTGCCGCGCCGACCCGCGAAAGGAATGAAAACTGTATGACTACAGCAACAGAACAAAAGAGCCGTTCGGTGTTTGTCGTGGTGACAAGCACCGGAACGAGCGTTGCGCGCGCCATCCGCGTGCTGACGAAAATGCCATATTCACACGTATCCCTGTCCTCAGATGCCAGCCTGCGCGAGCTTTACAGCTTCAGCCGCAGCTTTTGCCGTGTGCCGCTGCCCGCCACATTCAACCGCGAACTCATCGGGGAAGGTACACTCGGCAGATTTGACCGCATCCCCTGCGAGATCTACGAAATCCCTATGACACAGGCGCAGTATGCCCGCTACGAAGCCCTGATTCAGCATTTTGTCTCCTGCCGCAAAATGTACTCTTACAGCCTCATGGGGCTGATCTGGGTCAAATTGCAGAAGGAACGGCAGCTCCAGAATAAATTTGTCTGCTCGCAGTTTGTGGCGTATGTGCTGGAGGAATGCGGCATCGTGATCGACAAGCCGCCATGTCTCTGCACCCCCGAAGACCTGCGTCATCTGCCGGAAGCGCGGCTGATTTACCGTGGTGAACTGAACAGCTATTACCGCGACCAGATCGAAAACATGAACATCTATATGCCCCTGATGCACTCCGCCGTCTGATCTGCGAGATCGGGCGCGAGGAGCAGCAGCCGGAGCATCAGCTTGGCGGTGCAGGGCGGAAGCGCATCCGTGAGATGTGCCATACGCTGCGGGTCAGGCAGGGAAAAACCGAGCGACCATTCCCCGCCGCCGAGTTCAACAGAATAGGAATCAGGCGCTTTTTCAGGAGCATGAGGAAGCGCCCGGCTGAGTTGTGCCATGACAGGATGCCCGCCGTAAAGTGTCCGGCGCGTCTGCTGGGCGGCACGCAGCATACTGAGCCCCAGCCCAAGCACAGCGAGATAAACCATTGCCGCGTAAACCGCGGCTTTTTTTGTGCGATGAATCATGTGCATACCTCCATAATAATGGGGCTAATAACAATTTAGGTGGTTTTCAGCTGATCTTATTTGTAATATAAAATAAGGAATCGCTGCGCGATGCTATTTTGGAATGGGCGCTTCTATTAGGTCAGCGCGCTGACCGAAAGCGCACCAAGCCCGCAGGCGCTCGATACGCTAAGAGAGTGTCGCGCTCTGCGGAGCGCGACAAGGGCGCTGCCCTTGACCTGCGAGCTTTTTGAAAAAAGCTCGACCAAAAACTTCAGTTTGGATAAACAGATCATTCATTTGACAAATCATGTGTAACCACATAAAAAGTTACATACCTTAATAATGTATCTCCGATGGATTGATAATGGGGACTCTGTCCCCATACCTATCCCTTTGGCGGGGGCAGCGCCCCCGGAATCAATCCGTCAGAGATACCAAATCCGAGATACACGCAGCGAGCGCCTGCCCGATGCCCTGACCGGCGCGGCAGGCTTCCTCAAGAGTATTGCCCTGTGAGCCGACCTCAATCAGCAGACTGCCGGTGGTGAGATCCTGATTGTATTTGCGGTAATCGAACAGCACAGGGCGGGTGAATCCGCTGAACATAGACTCTGCGGTCTGCTGCAATTTGCACGCAAAATGGAAGTTTTCCCGATAATTTGGCATATTCATCGTGCCGTCATCGCAGCCGGAGATAATCATAATTTGTGCCGCCTGCGCCCCGTTTATACTGCAAACGGGCGCGACAACAGTCGAACCGTCGCTGATTGCGTCGCGGTGAATATCAAGTGCAATGCAGATGCTTGGAAACTCGTCAAGCAGCGCACGGACGGTCTCCGCGCTGCCGGCGTAGCTGCCGCTCCAGACAGGAAAATCGTGAATTTCTGCGGCATGAACCACACCGATGCCGGCGGCAGCGAGTTCAGCGCAAATGGCGTCTCCGACGGCGACCATATTCTTGTCCGGTTCTGTGGAGCGGAAGTTGAAATCGGAGTCATAGACACCGCTTTTTTCGAGGACATAGCTTTCGGTGGTGTGGGTATGGTAGATCAAAACCATCGGAGAACCGTCAATTCTGAGCGGGAGATCGGGCTGCACGCGGCTTTCGGCAAGGAGGTCGTCGTTGCTCCAGAAGGTGCAGTTGCGGATCTGTCCGCCGCTGTCGAGCGGAAAGAACTGTGTGCCGGAGTGAATGCCGAAATGGCGGTCAATGATGCTGCCGCCTGCGCCGTCGCCGGAGGATTGCCAGGGGCGGGCGTTATGGCGAGCGAGAGAGCCGTCCGATTCGCGCCGGATGATGAGGGGGCTATCCGCGGCGGGCGGCGCGAGGAGAACGGGCTGTGTTTCGCGGGTGAGGGTGGAATCGGGCAGCAAGGTCGTTTCTGTGGATGCAGCAGGGGGGAGCGGCGGTGCGACGGGGGCAGAGGCGCAGCCGATCTGGGTATGCTGCAAGACGGGGACGAGGCAGCGATAGGCGGCGAGGAGAGAAGCGGCGGTGATGAAAGCGGCGAATTTACGTATTTTTCTCATATAAAACCCTCTTTGCAAACGGAATCAGGTACACAGCACTATATGCAGCGGTCAACTGCTGCTAGAACATGAGTGCGGCGGGGAATTTTCAGCGATTCTGTGGAAAGCCTGTTGCCTGAATCTGAATAGCATTACACTTTCCTTAGAATCATAAGGCAAAGACTTGCATCAAGCCAACTTAGAAATTTAGCAAAATGCCAGCGGGCGCTGCCCGCCCAGCTTGTAGATAAAGTGTCTCCGACGGATTTATATTGAGGGTGCCGCTCGCTTCGCATGAATTTGCAGGCAAATTCACCTCAAACTCCCGCTTAAGGGCTACTAGCCCTTAAGAATCCCTTTTTTGGAACAATATGAAAAAGAACGTATTTGCTATATTTCACATAAATGGGATTCCAAAGGGATAGTATCCCTTTGGCGGGGTATGGGTGAGTTTGCTTGCAAACTCACCGCGGAGTGT
>DGVV01000118.1:0-1740 GCA_002395085.1 Ruminococcus sp. UBA4275
CCCACTATAAGAAAAGTAATGTAAATGCGTTGAAATTCTAGGTTCACAAAATAGGGGATTCTTAAGGGCTAGTAGCCCTTAAGCGGGAGTTTGAGGTGAATTTGCCTGCAAATTCATGCGAAGCGAGCGGCGCCCTCAATATAAATCCGTCGGAGACACTTTATCTACAAGCTGTGCCTTCCCTTTCAGGGGAGGCTTTCATTGCTGATGCTGCGCCCTCCCGTCCCACCCCGGACGGTCAGCGGCAGATGTGCGCCTATTGCTTCTCCCAGATATATTCGTAATCCTGAAGCGTCAGCTCGTAAAGCACCGTGCCGTCTGCGGCATACGCCTGCCCGCTGAATCCGTAATACTCCTTCGGATCTGCGCTCTTATATTCAAATACACACAGCCGGTTTTCATTTACCTGCTGCGTTTTTGTCTCACCGTATGCCGTCAGCCGGATGTGGTCTACCGCCGGATCGGTCGCATAACACAGATTCAGGATCACCGGCTTCGTATCCGACGGCAGAAACATTGACTGCACGCTGTTGTGCAGCACAACGCCCGGATCATCTGCCAGAAATACCCCCGATGCACTCGCATAAGCCCAGTGCCAGTACGAATCCTTGCTGCGTGCAACACCGACCAGCGCGATGACCGGCGTATACTCCTGACCGTATTCCTGCTTTTCGGAATCCCACTGCCGCTTCTCACCCTTGACAAAGAAATCGTATGTGCTGTTTGCATATTCATATTTGCCGAGGATTTCTGCATTTTCAATGTCCTGCCCCAGTGCTGCGCCCGTAAGCGCTGCCTGCTCCGGCGAGGTCAGATAAATTCCCGCCTGCTTCTTCCAGCGATAATAGGATGAGCCGAAGCAGATCGGGATGCCCACTGCCAGAAACAGCATCACGGCACGGAACCGCTTGACTTTTCTTGCCGTTTTTGCGTAAGTTTTCGTTTCATCAAGCTGGATGGGCGCGGCGGTGTATGTCTTGATTGTACCGGTCATATTTTCCCACTCCTTTGCGCATTCCGCACATTCCGCAATGTGCTGCTCCACTGCGCGGCGGCTTGCTTCTGCCGCAAGACCGTCTGCGCACAGCGGCATGATGTCACGGATCAGATCGCATTCATATTTCATAGCCGTATTCCTCCTTTAGCCTCTGCCGGATCTTCGCCTTTGCACGGTTGAAGATGACTGCCGCTGTCCCTTCCCGTATGTGCAGCAGCTCCGCGATTTCTGCATAGCTCATCTCCGAATACAGACGGTATTCTGTGACCGTGCGCGCAGGCTCTTTCATTTCGGAGATGATCTGCCGGATGTGCCGGATCTGCTCTGCATTTTCAAAGTCTTCGCGGATGTCGCTGCCGGTCTCCGACGTTTCTGCCGCAAGCTGATTCGTGATTCCGCGCTGCCGGATCTCGCGCCGGATGTGCTTGCCGTATACATTCCGCGCGATCTGACACAGCCATGTTTTCATCGTGCATTCGCCGCGAAAGCGCGGAAATGACAGGTATGCCTGATAAAATGTCTCCTGTGTCAGTTCCTCTGTGAGCTGCGTGTCAAAGCCCGTCAGCCGGTACAGAAAACGTGTGACATCCGGCTGATATTTGCGGTAGATTTCATCAAACAACTCCATGCTTTCTGCACCTCCTCCGTGCATTTTTGAGGTCCTCTGTATACTTAGTACCGGTTTGTGGGGAATCCTTACAGTTTTTTTCGGGAAAATTATTTGGGCTAATAACAATTTAGGT
>DGVV01000118.1:1820-4418 GCA_002395085.1 Ruminococcus sp. UBA4275
ATTTGTAATATAAAATAAGGAATCGCTGCGCGATGCTATTTTGAATGGGCGCTTCTCTTACAAGCGCCCAAGCCCGCAGGCGCTCGATACGCTAAGAGAGTTTCGCGCTCTGCGGAGCGCGACAAGGGGCGCCGCTCGCTTCGCATGAGTTTGCAAGCAAACTCACCCTTGACCTGCGAGCTTTTTGAAAAAAGCTCGACCAAAAACTTCAGTTTGGATAAACAGATCATTCATTTGACAAATCATGTGTAACCACATAAAAGTTACATACCCATTTTTTTGAGGTTACAGCGAAGCTGACAGAGGGGGCATTTGTGCGAAAGCGTGCCTGCGGTATCTTATTATAAAATCCCTGATTTGCCGCTTCCATACGCCCCGCACCTATTGAAATTTCCCGCCGGATGTGCTATAATAGATGCAGTTAGCACAAGGCAACAACCGCAGCGCCGCTGCAGGGCTGCGGATTTCACGGGAGGCGTATGATGAATTCCATCCAATCTCACAAAATCTGCCGCAGAATGCTGCTCATCATCCCCGCAATGATCCTGTTTATCATCGGGGATTACTGCATGGGGCTGGAGCCAGCCGGCAGTCAGAACGTTTCCGGTATGATCTCGACCGGCTGGACATCCATCGCGGACTGGCGCTTTGCGGTCTCCAATATCGGCGGAATGCTCGGCACGGCACTCTATGCCCTCGCTGCGTTCGCGTTCGTCGATTACCTCAGGGCAAAACGCGCTGTTTGCAGAAATTCCCGTGACCGCTTCTGGCTGTGGGTCTATATCGCCGGCCTGCTTTGCGGCGTGATGGTCTTCCTCTATTTTCATCTCGCCTGCGGCACGCTCATCCACTCCTATAACGTCATCGCGGATGCCGCACAGGGGAATACCGGACGCGCAGTGCAGATCTGGCAGCGCGTCTATACCGTGCAGGCGGTTCCCTTCTGGACAACTTTCATCGTCATGTGCCTGACTTCGACCGGCGGCTGGTTTGCGGTGGTGCTGCGGGGCATCCTGCCGCTGCGCAAAATATGGGTGCTGGCTGCCCCCATTGCCGTCGCGGGGATCGGTTTTCTGCTGGAAACGCTGATTCCGTTTCCGTTTCACGGCTTCGCTTCCGGATTTGAGAGCGCAGGGTGGATTATCATGTTTCTCGGCGGCATCAAAGCCGTGCGGACGGATTGCGGCGCGCTGCAATCTGCCTGACAGACAAAATTACAGCGGAGTTCGGATGCGTTCGGCTCCGCTTTCTCTGTATGGCCGCAAGTGTCTCTTTGGATTGCAAACTGCGGCTTTGCGCGATTTGTGCCGTTTTTTGGTTGACAAAGCCGCCGCTGAATGCTATAATATTAGTAAATACAGCATGATCTTACTGTCAAGGAAGCGAACATCCATGAAAAAACAACAGTCTAAAAAACGTTCCCGTTCGCGGGAACTAACTGCCGCGGACTATCTGCTCCTGCTGATCACGTTCTGTACGGTCATCTATCTGGTTTTCTTTGCACGGCGTTCGCCGCAGGATACTGCGGATGTTCCGCCCGCGATGCAGGAAATGCCGCCTGCGACATCGACGACAACGACGGAGACAACTGCAACGCCTGACCTGACAACGGCTGTCAGCATCATAAAGCCCGAAGTGCATCGCGAAATCTATCTCACTTTTGATGACGGCCCGTGCAGCAATACTTCACAGGTGATGGATATTCTCGAACAGTACGGCGCGAAGGCAACCTTCTTTACCGTCGGTACGTATGTTGACCGCTATCCCGAATTTGCTGCGGAAATCGTCCGGCGCGGCAATCTCATTGCCTGCCACTCCTATACGCACGATTTTGAAAAGTGCTATGCCTCCGCCGATGCCTTTATGGCAGAGGTCGATCAGTGGGAAAACGCCGTGCGCAATGCCTGCGGTGCGCTGCCTGACCGCCTTTGTGTGCGTTTTCCGGGCGGCTCTACGACCAAGTACGCCAAAAGCTGCGTCGATGACATCCAGCGCAGACTCGTTGCGGGCAATTTCCGGTGGTTCGACTGGAATGCCGGCGACAACGATAAGTGGCCCAAAGGCAATACCGAGAATCTGCCGGAACAGGAATACTATATGCAGTCTTACCGGCAGTGCATGAAGTGGTTTGACAAAAGTCCCGATACGCCCGTCGTATTCCTCATGCACGATACCGAGGATGGATCGGTTGCGGTGCTGCCCTCCATTTTGCAGGATCTCACCGACCGCGGCTACGAATTCAAACTGCTCAGTGAGCATCCGGAGTGGGGCTGATCCCCCGCGCGCATACATCTCCCGATATAAACCGCCCTGCGAATCTTGCCGTTCGCAGGGCGGTTTTTCCTGTTATGCAAATGATGCGCTGTAAAGTGTCTCCGACGGATTATGAATGGGGGCGCTGCCCTCAAACCCCTGCTTAAGGGTCACTGACCCTTAAGAATCCCAATTATAGGGAAATGTAAATATTTGCTGTGATTTTCGGGCTAATAACAATTTAGGTGGTTTTCAGCTGATCTTATTTGTAATATAAAATAAGGAATCGCTGCGCGATGCTATTTTGGAATGGGCGCCTATATCGCAGGCGCCCAAGCCCCCGAG
>DGVV01000125.1 GCA_002395085.1 Ruminococcus sp. UBA4275
GCGAGGCAGTTGGTGGTGCAGGAAGCAGCAGAGATGATCTTGTCATCCTTGGTCAGGGTGTTCTCATTGACGGAGAACACGATGGTCGGGAGATCGTTGCCTGCCGGAGCAGAGATAACGACCTTCTTTGCGCCTGCGTCGATGTGAGCCTGAGACTTCTCCTTGGAGCAGTAGAAACCGGTGCACTCGAGAACGACGTCAACACCGATCTCGCCCCACGGCAGCTCAGCAGCATTTGCCTTTGCGTAGATCTTCAGGGTCTTGCCGTCGACAGTGATGGTGCCGGCCTCGTCGTCAGCGGAAACCGTGTGCAGGTTCTCGCCGATGATGCCGCAGTAGCCCTTCTGAGCGGTATCATACTTCAGCAGGTGAGCGAGCATGGAGGGCTTGGTCAGGTCGTTGATTGCGACAACCTCGTAGCCCTCAGCGCCGAACATCTGACGGAAAGCCAGACGACCGATGCGGCCGAAACCATTGATTGCAACTTTAACAGACATTGGGATTACCTCCTAAAATTTGATACTTCTATTTTACACCATTTTTCCGGAAATTGCAAGCACTTTGACAAAAAAATAACTGCCACAAAGCAAAAGACGCTTTTTTCATCGAAAGGCGGTTGCATTTCATCATGAAAATTGTGTATATTTCCGAATTCTCCAAAAACAGTCGCTTTCTCGTCCATAGTGTTGTATAATAGTATAGACAACCCGCAAACAAAATGTCCTTTTGACCGATCACGAAAGGAGAGAAATAATATGAGTTCCAACGACAAGATTCTGGCAGCAGAACAGCTTTATATGAGTTCCGGCAAATGTGTCTGCGCCGTCAGCAGCAAAATTGCCGATCTGCCGCTGCTCTGGTGTACTGACGAAGATGCAGAACGTCTCGCCGGCAATCTGCGCGCACAGCTTGATACGGATTCGGACGGTTCGCCCGTTCCGCCCGCAGACGGTGTCATCGCGCTGAGCGGTACAAATCCCGCTATGGACTGCCGCGTGGAGCAGTTCCATAACGCCGAAGAACCCTTCTGGCTGCTGCATTTTACACCCTCTGACCCCGCCCGCCGTGCGACCCGTTCCGAGGTTCGCAGCACAGCGCGTGCGCTGGTCAATACGATCAATGAAAATGTCGCGCTGATCCGGCAGGCTTCCACCGACCGTCCTGCCGCACCGGAGCGTCAGTTTGACAACTATCTCTGTACACAGGCAAGCTGTTTTGCCCTGCGAAGCTGCGGTACACGTCTGGAAGAACTGCTCTGGTATGAACAGCACAGTGCCGGAGAGGATTCCCGCCCGGATGCTGTTTCCGTGACAGAGATTCTCAGTGAATGCGCCGAAGACCTCAAGGATTCCCTGAAAAAGGTTCTCACAGTCGAGACATCTGTTGCAGAGGAACTCTATGCCTGCGTAATGCCGGCACGGCTGCGGTTTGCGGTCTGTTCCGCGGTGATTCTGCTCTCGCAGGGTGATCCGGTCTTCGGAAAACTTCAGATCCGTGCCGTGCGTGCAGAGGATACCGTGCGGATTGAACTCGACCTTGCCAAAGCCCCCCTCCCCGGCGAAACCGCACGGATGCTGCACCCGCTGATGCCGGACAGCACCCTGATTTCGGAGCAGGTGCTGATTCAGCGCTTCTGCGAGGCATTCGGTGCGCAGTACCGCCAGATGAATACGGCTGAGGGCTGCTGCGGCATCCTGACCCTCCCCGCCGCCTCCGCACCGACTGTCCTGCACAGCAGCCGCATCCCCTACCCCACCGGCAACTATTCCTATTGCAATACCGTCCTGTCCCGCATCCTCACGCCAGCGGCATTCTAGGAGCAGACAAGCTGAAAACAGTCCCGTATTCGGCATTCTGCACGAAACGCCCTCTCCGGTTTTGTGAGCTTTGTTCTTCATAAATTGTTCATTTTCTATTGACAATTTGCTCAAAGTATGCTATACTAATATTGTAATAGTTATGAGATTCAATGGTATTTTTACCATTTTGGAACGATCCCATGATCAAAGGGGGACTTTATTATGAATAACACAAAATCCGCTGCAGCAAAGCGTTTTGTCCGCAAGGGCTTTACGCTGCTGGAAATGATGATTGTGCTTGCCATTATCGGCATCCTTACCACAATCCTCATCCCGACCATTACCAGTTATATCACCCGCAGCCGGCTGAATACCGCTAACGCAAATGCGAAGGTTATCTTCAATTCGCTTCAGACAATCGTGCAGGAATATGAGTTCAATGAGCGTCCGGTTGACACATCTGTGTTCTACGGCAGTCCGAAAGCATTGGGTGTTGTGTTCCTCGCCAATGATCAGGGCTCGTTCACAAGCGTAACCAGCACGACCAATGCGGCTCTCAGCATTGCCAGCAGCGATGTCAGTGATACAACAAGTGCAAACAGCCTCACAAGCAAAATGAGCCGCCTGTTTGCGGATTATCAGGAAACTTCCTGGCGCGCACTCGTGGACGGCTACACCGTTCGTGTGGTGGTTGCCGCAACCAGCAACTCCACCGATTATATCGGCTGCTATCCCGGACAGTCTACAACAGAGCGCGGAGAAATCGCATCTGGTCTGAGTTCAGTGACGGAAACAATGCTGCGTGCCAAGGCAAACTCTGTCTGGCCGGGTCTTTCCCTGTAAACAATCAAAAGACGGATACCTTTTGGTGTCCGTCTTTTTCATCCGTAAAATGAAGCACCTGCTCGCCTTTCGCGCCGCAGGTGCTTATTTTTGATGCATTTGCCGGAGCCGGTTCAATGCCTGTTCCATATCACGCAGTGCCTCCGTCGGAAGTCCCATCTGCGCGTAAAGGTCTGCATGAAGATCTGCTGTCACAGCATCCAGTGCTTCGGGTTGCCCCGTCTGCGATGCCCATTTCTCCCGGATTTCCCGCGCTGTATCAGAAGCGTGCAGAACACCGCGTTTCCAGGCAGGCGCATCCAGCAGAAGTGTATAGCCGTCATAGAATTTCTGCGCAGAATCCGGCATTTTCCGCCATTTCCGCAGACGTCTCCGCCATGTGCGTTCCGCAGAACGCCGGCTCTGAACCCGTTCCGCTGCTGTTTCAATGTCGGTATAGCCCTGCGCTGTACCGTCCGGCGAACCGGCAGTTTCCCGTCCGCGCGTCAGGCGCATCACGAGTTTTTGCAGCGCCTCGCGAATCGCCCAGACCCAATCTGACAAAAACTCTTTCCACATATAGTACGCCACCGCCGCAAACGGAATCCACAGCAGAAGCCAGAGTTTGCTTGCGCCGCCAGCCGGCGGCTGTACCGGTTCATCCGGAAAGCCCGTTTCCTCCGGCACATCGGGTGCATTGCCGCCCAGCCAGGCCACAATATTCACCAGCCCGCGCAGCAGCACACGAATGATTGTCACCAGAAGCTGCCCCGCCGCATGAATCCCTGCTGTAATCGGTCTGCGCAGGAGGAAGCCGCAGAATATCAGCAGCAAAACGCCTGCCAGAATCAGCAGATTGCCGCGGCGAATATGCGCAGGTACGTCGATTTCAGTATTGCTTCGCCGATTGACCATCCGCAGCAGCATAAACTGATTCCGCAACAGCAGAAACAGCACCGACTGCACACACATGACGGTCAGAAATGAGGAAAGCGGCACGGGCATCTCTGCGAGATGCAGCAGCAGCGGTGCAATCAGAGAGCCGGTCAGAAAGGCGGCGAATACTGCCGGAGAAAACAGAAGGTCGGGCGCGGTATCTCTGCTGAGAACCGCAGCAGTCAGCGTGAAGCCCGTCAGGATGACCGGCACAGCAGCCGCACCGGTCATCCAGTGCAGCAGAAAAATGCAGGCCGCAGCCGGGGCAAGCCATGCAGCTATCCCGCAAAATGTACGAAGATACGGCCTTTCTGCCAGCCGATGCCGCACATACTTTGCAAGCCATAACGTCAGAATGCCTGCCGCCGTCAGGAGACAGGATGCCGCGGCAACAGGCTGCCGCGGGCAGAGAACAAGAAGCAGCAGCCAGAGCGGAAACCACACCAGACTTCTGCAAAGCATCGCAAGAAAGTTCAAAAGCGTGCGGCTGTTCCGCATCGGGCTGCCACCTCCTTTTATCATTGATCGGGTATGATTATTTATTCACAATAATGACCTGATGCGTCACGGCGTAGTAATCGGAGAACAGAACAATCTGCTCACGCTCCGAGGTGATCGAAAGACCGGCCGCGCCGACATCCACAGTGCCGTTTGCGACAGCCGGCAGCACCGCATCGAAGTCCATATTGCGGATTTCCAGCTCATAGCCCAGATAATCGCAGACTGCGTTCATCATGTCGATGTCAAAGCCCACAATTTCGCCGTTCTCGGTATATTCGTAGGGCGGGAATTCCGCATTCGTCGCGACAACCAGCTTGCCCTTGCTGCGGTCAACATCCTCCTTCGGCACATAAGCGTGCTTGCCCTGTTCATCGCCTTCATAGTTCGCCTTGATCTGTGCAAGTGTACCGTCTGCGGTCAGCGCACGCAGCGCACCGTTGATCTCCGAGCGCAGCGGCTTATTGTCTTTCGCAATTGCGACCGCATACCGCTCATCTGCAAAATTCTCATCGAGAATCCCGATTTTATCATTCTTTTCCACAAAGCGTTCGGCAGTTTCCTCATCCACGATCACCGCGTCAATCTTGCCGTTTTGCAGAAATTTGACCGCCTCAGCAGCCGTTGCAAAGGGCTTGACGGAGGCATCATCAATATCCTGTGCCAGAGTATCACCGGTCGTACCGAGCTGAACACCGATGGTTCTGCCCTTGAGATCTTTGATGGAATCCACCTTTTTCAGGCCGCAGCTTGTGAGAAGCATGGCGGACATTGCGATTGCGGATACGCCGAAGAAGATTTTTTTGGTCATGATAGCATATTCCTTTCTTGTATTTGACATCCGGCGGAAACCGGATTAAAGCGGACTTTTCCCGCGTCAAATCTTAATATTGGCAGCGTTGATTGCTTTGATTGAATACGTCGTCTGATGCTGCAGGATTAAAATGAAATGTCGATCATTATTGATGAAGTAACCTTTACAGGTTCCCCCGAATCTTTCCCAGCGTTCGTGTTCTGCCGGCCTCCCATCAGCCAAAGCAGCGCTCATTCCCACACCGCAGGTAAATAGGGTATCTGTCCATTTCTCGTCTGTTTTTCTTTCTGAGTCCGGCACACTGCCGGCGGGATCAAATCAGTTCTGTCGGCTGCGGCAGATTGCACAGCAGGTTGTCAATCTGCGAACGGTTTGCCATCCACTCGCTGAAGGCAGTTGCAGAGCCAGCAGCAATGCCGGTGCGGAGGGCTTCTGTCAGCGGTTTGCCGGATGCGCAGGCAGCAAGGAAGCCGCCCAGCATTGCATCGCCGGAACCGACGGCATTTTTGACCGTTCCGCGCGGTGCGGAGAGGTGCCAGACGCGGTGTTCCGATGTAAAGAGCAGCGCGCCGTCTCCGCCGAGCGAGAGCATGACATTTTCAGCACCCATTTCGATGAGCTGCTTGCCGTAAGGCAGGGCATCCCACCAGGTGTCAATCTTTGTGCCGAACAGATCGCAAAGCTCCGGCAGATTCGGCTTGATGACGAAAGGATGGCACGCAATCGCGGCACGCAGCGGCTCACCGGTCGTATCGACGGCAATGCGCACACCGCTGTCCGCAAGTTCTGTCATGAGGGCGGCGTAATGGTCGGGCTGTGCGCCTGCCGGAATGCTGCCCGCCAGCACGATGTAATCACCCTCGCCGTAGCGGCGGAGTTTCCGGGTAAGCTGCGCCATATCCTCCGCAGACACCGCAACGCCTTTGCCGTTGAGTTCGGTCACGCAGCCGGATTCGCGAATCTTGATGTTGATGCGCGTCATCTGGTTCGGAATCGTGATCCACTCTGTCGGAATCTGGGTACGCTGCATCCGTTCCGCGATCATCTGACCGGTCTGACCGGCGAGAAAGCCGTAAACAGTGGTCGGAACCTGAAGCTGCTGCAATACCATAGAAACATTGACGCCCTTGCCGCCCGCAGTAATCAGTTCATCCGAGGTGCGGTTGACAGCGCCTGCCTCCAGCGGAGTTGTCACCGAGACGGTATAATCCACCGCAGGATTCATTGTTACAGTCGCGATCATGTTGGGAAATCCCCCTTATCGGTAATATGGACGGCAGATTTGCAGACGCAGCGGCATCAGCCGTGCGGAAAGCAGACCTGCATGACAATCAGAAAAACTGCGAGCGCCCCGCCGCAGAGCAGAATCTGCCGGCAGAGAATGCGCAGAAAAGCAATGGAGATCAGGCGGCGCTGTTCCTGCCGCAGCAGAATGCCGCCGGAAGCCCTTCGGGCATCGGGAAGCGACTGCGGATAATCTCCTGCCGCAAACACAGTCCGCTGCACCGCAATCTGCACGGGATCGCCCTTTTGGAGCTTTGCCGCCGCGGGATGGGCTGTACAGAATGCCGCGGTATGCGAAAGCTGCCGGTGATCAGTGAAATCGACTGCAACGGCTGTAGAACCGTTCTGCGGAGCTGTTTCCCGGCAGATACCGCGAAAAATCCGCCACTCCGAAAACGGCTGCATGAGTCTGCCTGCTGCACGGCAAAGCAGCCCCAGAAAAACTGCGAGTGCGAGTCCGGCGAGAAAATACCGCCATTTGCCGATTGAAAGCAGCATCATAGCCATTTTCATCCTGCCGACACGCCCCTTTCCACACACTATGCTTTTATTATAGCATAAATATTCTGAGAAAGCAAGCGATTTTACAGCAGATTTCACATCTTCGGCATAAATAATCGACAATTTTTGCGGACGGCGGGCAAAGCCCGCAGGAAATGATCTGAAGATCTCCGGAAGTATGCTGAAAAAATCTGCGCATTTCTATTCTATATAAATACGCTTACGCTGCGGATGGCCGCCCGTCTGCTGTGCGGGCGCTGTCGTTTGATTCTAAACAAGCCGATTTGCAATACCGGACGGGCTGCATTGTATCGTTTGCGCAGAATGCTAAAGTCCCGATATTGCCTCCGCGCCGCTGCCCGCTTGCGATTTTTGGCTGAGTGTGGTATAATGCTAAAAAAGGAGGGTTGCCCTATGGCGCATACCAAACGTATCTGCATTCTGCTGAGCCGGCTTTATAAGCACGCTTACCGGCAGCTCCTGCGCGGAATGCTCGATCAGCTCCGGATTGCCGGCTGCACCGCCGTCGTCTTTCAGATGAATGAAGACTGCGGCAATGACAAAATAACGCAGGGCGAACTGAATCTCCTGCATCTTATCCGGTTTGAACATTTTGACGGCGTCATCTTCGCACCCTATACCTTCTCTGCTGCCTATGCCGGTACAATCGGCAGCTTTCTGACCAAAAACTGCACTGTTCCGCTGGTCTATGTCGGCATCGAAACAGGCAATTATCTCCGCGTGTGGTGCGATGACCGCGCCGAATTCGCGGAACTTGTCCGGCATCTGATCCGCGTGCATCATTGCAGACGCATTCTCTGCCTCACCGGTCCGGCAGAACTGCCCGTCGCACAAAACCGCTGTGCCGGTTACCGCGATGCCATGCAGGAAGCCGGTTTGCCTGCCGATGAACCCGTTTACGGCGATTTCTGGACAGTTGCTCCCGCGCAGCTTGCTGCTGACATCGCTGCGGGACGGCGGGAGATGCCGGATGCAATCGTCTGCGGCAATGATGTCATGGCGCTCAGCCTGTGCGATGCGCTGCTGGCACACGGCATTGCTGTGCCGGAGCAAATCCGCATCACCGGCTATGACGGCGATGTCGAAGGCAGAGTTCATGTGCCGTCCGTCACAAGCTATCAGACCTCGCAGCGGCAGCTTGGCAGAGATGCCGCCTGCCGGCTGCTGGAAGCTGTCACCGGTCAGCCGCAGACCCCCTGCGGACAGGAGGACGGCCTGCTGCTTTGCCGCGAAAGCTGCGGCTGCCGCAATGAGACTGTCCGGAAGGATCCGCAGAATTATTTGCAGCTTGAGCAAGGTCTGCTGGACGATCATCTCTCCGCAACACTCCACGATACCGCAACACTCTATGAACTGGTCGGCGGCATCTATTCCACGCTCTATACCTTCCTGCCGATGGAGCGTTTCGGCGCTGATAACTTCTATCTCTGCCTCTGTGCCGACTGGGACAGCTCCCACGCGGATACCGACCGGCAGACCTATCGCACGGAAGGCTATTCTGACCGCATGACCTTTATGAATCACGACCGGCAGGAGCATTATGCGGCATCGGAGCTGCTCCCGGCATCGGTCTGGGAACAGTACGCCGGAAAAACCGTTCTGATTTCTGCCGCCCATTTTCTTGACCGCTGCTTCGGCTGTTTCTGTCTCGCACTGGAAGGCGATGTGGATGTCTGCGGCTTCAATTACGTGCGGTTCTGCCGCGAAGTCTGCAATGCACTGGAACTGCTGCGTGTCCGGAATGATCTCCGCAAACTCATTTTCCGCAAATACATCGCACAAAGCCGTGATGATCTGACCGGTCTCTATCTGCTGGATCAGTGTGAAGCGGTCTGGAAGCAGGCGGCGGAACTTGCCGCATTTTACGGAGAAGACATCTATCTGGCTGCAATATCTCTCGGCGGACTGCGTGAGGCTGCCGATGAAGCCGGCAAAGCGGCGCGTGATCAGATCATTGTGGCATTTGCCAATCTCCTGACACAGTGCTGCACCGGCAGAGAACAGGCATTCCGGGTCTCATCCGGCGGATTTGCCGTCATCGGCATGGGGCGCGAACCGGAAGTCTGCCTCGAAAAGCTCACAAATACGCTGAATGAACAGTTCCGGCAGTATTATCTGTATGCCGGTGTCCCCTACCCGCTGCATCTGCTGCACGCCGGCAAAACCGTCCCCGCAATGCAGCAGATGTCCGCAGAGACCGTGCGCAGCGAAATTCACGGAATGCTACACAGCCTCAGGGAAAAGGCTGCCGCGCCCGCCGGCGGACAAATCTACTACAGCGAACTGGCCGCGCTCCGCCGCGATATTTTTCTGCACCCCGCAGAGGACTGGAGTATGGAGAACTGCTGCCGCAGACTGAATGTCAGCCGCTCCTATTTCCACCGTGTTTACCGCAGTATGTTCGGTGTGACGCTTGGACAGGATGTGCAGCAAAGCCGGATTCATCAGGCACAGGTGCTGCTGGTTTCCACCACTGACTGCCTGCAAAGCATCGCGGAACAGTGCGGCTATGAGTATGTCAACTTTATGCGCACCTTCAAACGGCTGATCGGCGTTACGCCGGCGCAGTACCGCAAACAGCGCACCGGTCCGGATTCTGCCGCGGAATGACGCGCATCCTGAAATGCAGAGGATCTCTGTGAACCGTTCCAAACGGACATTCTTTCCTGATTTGCTTGACGGAAATGCAGTTAGCATGGTATAATCATCATGCTGCCGCCTGTATGTTCCGGCAGCAGAAAGGATGGTTCGTTATGTCTGAATGGCTCACAGGGATCCTCATTCCGTTTCTCGGCACATCGCTGGGCGCTGCGATGGTCTTTGTCCTCAAAAATGAGATCTCCTTCACGCTGCGCCGCATCCTCACGGGATTTGCAGCCGGCGTTATGACCGCTGCCTCGTTCTGGAGTCTGCTTCAGCCCGCACTGGAAAGCTCCGCCGGACTTGGCAGACTCGCATTCCTGCCCGCATCAGCCGGATTCCTCGCAGGCATCGGTTTTCTGCTCCTGCTGGATGTCATCACGCCGCATCTCCACATGGACCGCAGCACCGAAGAAGGCCCGCACACAACCCTCAAGCGCACCACAAAACTCATCCTCGCCGTCACACTGCACAATATTCCGGAAGGCATGGCAGTCGGCGTGGTCTATGCCGGATGGCGCGCCGGAGAAGCCGGCATCACAAGCGCAGGCGCACTCGCACTTGCCGTCGGCATCGCAATCCAGAATTTTCCGGAAGGCGCGATTGTCTCCATGCCGCTGCGCGCAGAGGGAATGCCCAAAATGCGCACATTTTTATACGGCGTCCTCTCCGGCGCAGTCGAACCCGCTGCCGCCGTGCTGACCATGCTTGCAGCCGCCGCTGTCGTACCGGTTATGCCGTATTTTCTTGCGTTTGCCGCCGGCGCGATGATCTATGTTGTCGTGGAGGAACTGATTCCGGAGATGTCTGAAGGAGCGCATTCCAACGCCGGCACAATCGCGTTTGCATTCGGTTTTGTCGTCATGATGATCCTCGATACAACGCTTGGCTGACGGATCGTCTGCGGATAATTGTGCAGTTGTTCCATATCATATATCATTGAAAAATCCTCCGTTTTTTTGTATCATAAGGATGGAAACCGGATTCATCCAAACTGCTCTGAACGGCGCACTCGCCCCCCAAGGAGTGCGCCGGAACGGCAGCAGTCAGACCCGTTTCCTGCTTTTGAATGCAACCGACTTTGTGCTGCAAATCGGCGGCGTGTCAGGTGCATCGCTGCGATGCCCGCCGCCGATACAAAGTCTGATTACGCCCCGCACAAGCAGCGGAGCGATCATATAGATAATACCGCAAGACCCATTGTTTTTCAGGAGGAGGACTTTATTTATGAACACCAGAATGATCTGCAAACGGCTGAGTATCATCAGCGCACTTGCACTCGCACTCAGCGGTGCAATCCCGGCAAACCGCACACCGCGGACAACCGCTTCTGCGGCAGAAATCGCAGCAACAGCAGCCGCGGCTGCCATCAGCGGCAATGTCTCCCACGATTTCACTGCGAACGGCCTCAGCAGCAGTTATTTTGAGATCACCGGCAATCTTTCATCCGGCAAAGGTACTGCTGATTACAAAGGCAAAACCCTGACCCAGTGCCTCAAAATGGAATCTGCAACCAGCATTGCATTTACCACCGCGGGCAATGCGGCTGTGACACTCGTAATCACCGGCGGCGAATCGCTCTATGTGGACAGCACCAAGTATACGCTTGACGGCTCCGGCATCCTGACTGTGAACGTCGGGGCGGGTGCGCATACCATTACGAAGGGCAGCGGTTCGTCCAACCTTTTCTATATTGATGTGGTCTGCGACGGCAGCGCGCCGATCGTCACGACCGTTTCCGCGCAGCAGTCCGGTACGGTATCCTCCGCAACAACCGCTTCTACCGCACAGGGCGGAAACGGCGGCGGACAGGTCGGCAGCATCAAACTGCTCAGCTCCGGCGGCTGGAATGAAATGCTCTATGCAACTTTCTCCGGCATCAGTGACAGCGACGTCACCGGCGTTTCCTACAGCGGCGCGGCAAACGGTACGCTCTCCGGCGATGACCTTGCCTACCTCGTCCGCGATGTTTCCGGCGGTGTCCGCGTGGACATTCCCGGTGTGCCGGCAGGCAGCTATACGCTCACCCTCACCACCAAAAAGGGCAGCATCTCCGTCAGGGACATCGCCGTCAGCGCACAGGACCGCTCCGGCTTTGCACATTTCAATTACACCGCAGGCGTCGGTGCTTATACCGATGCCGGTACGCTCAAAGCCAATGCCATTGTGCTGTATGTCACCAATGAAAACAAGAATACCGTCACGGTAAAATCGAAGGACGGCACATCCGTCACCGGCATCGGCAATATCCTCAATTCCGCCGGCAAAACCTCCAAGGGCGGTACTGCCAACTCCAACAAGGGCATCATCGAAAAGCTCGCAAAAGACGGCACACCGCTGGTCGTGCGGATCATCGGTGACGTCAAAGCGCCGGAAGGTCTGACTGCTTACGATTCTGTCGATAACGGCGGCTCTGTCGGTGACAACGGCTTCATGGCAAGAATGCAGTCGGGCAAGGATGTCACCATTGAGGGCATCGGTGCGGATGCAACCGTCAACGGCTGGGGCTTCCATTTCATCTGCGAGAGCGGGAACCCCACCCTCGGCAAGAGCTTTGAAGTCCGCAATATCAAGTTCCGCAATGTGCCGGAAGACTGCATCGGCATGGAGGGTGTGCAGGAAGGCTCGACTGTGACCGCCCCCGTGGAGCGCTGCTGGATTCACAACAACGAATTCTACAAGCCGTCGATCTCGAATCCGGCTGAATCCGATAAGGCAGGCGGTGACGGCGCGTGCGATTTCAAGCGCGGCAATTACTTCACCAACAGCTATAACTATTACGAAGGCTACCACAAGACCAATCTCGTCGGCGCTTCTGACAGTAATCTCCAGTTCCATATCTCCTTCCACCACAATTACTGGTACAAATGCGAATCCCGCGGTCCGCTGGCGCGTCAGGCGAATATCCATATGTATAACAACATCTTTGAGGGGCAGACCAGCTATTGCCAGAACCCCAGAGCAGATGCCTATATCTTCTCGGAGTATAACCTCTTTGACAGCTGCAAGAATCCGCAGCAGATCAAGCAGGGCGCAATCAAGAGCTTCAACGATACCCTCGCAAACTGCAAGGGCAGCATGGATGCAACCGTCGTCAGCAGCAAGACCCAGAAGGTCTCCAGCAACAATAAATACGGCGACTTCGACACCAATGCATCCCTCTCCTACATTCCCTCCGGCAGCTATGTCCTCCAGACCAGCACCTCGGAACTGAAGGGCTACTTTGATCAGTGGGGCGGCACACTCGATGACGGCAGCGGCGCATCCGGCAAGATCAGCGACGATGTGCAAACCGTCCCGCCTGTCACCACGACCACAACAACTACCACAACTACTACGACGACCACTTCTGCGGAGACCACGACCACTACCACGACTTCTGCGGAAACCACCACTACCACGACAACCACAACCGTCACGGAGACCACCGGCACAGAAGACATCGGCACGCTGATGATCGGTGATGTGAATTGCAGCGGCATTGTGGATGTGGTAGACGCTGTTCTGCTGGCACGGTATGTCGGCGGCGATACCAGCGCTGAGCTTTCTGACCGCGGCACGAAAAATGCAGACGTGGACAGAGACGGTGCAATCGGCCCGACTGACCTTACACGGCTGCTCCGGATTCTGGCGCGTCTGATCTGATACGCCATCATCCTTCCGTGACCCTCTCCGAACTCCATACACTCAACTGCTGCCGCTCATCCGGCAGCAGTTTTTTTCGGGTATGTAACTTTTTATGTGGTTACACATGATTTGTCAAATGAATGATCTGTTTATCCAAACTGAAGTTTTTGGTCGCGCTTTTTTCAAAAAGCGCGCGG
>DGVV01000031.1:0-6249 GCA_002395085.1 Ruminococcus sp. UBA4275
GCAGGAAGCTCTTGCCGCTGCCGTATTTGCCGCTGAGGAAGCGGATGGTCGCGCCGCCCTCGGACATCACACCGATGTCGCTGAGGAGCGCTTCAATCTCGCGCTCTCTGCCGACAGCGATATATTGCAGTCCGATGCGCGGGACAACGCCGCCCTGCAAGGCATGGATCACAGCACCTGCGATTCTTTTCGGGATATTCATGTCTCAAACAGTCCTTTCACATCTTCGATGTAATCCTCGATCAGGACGGGTCTGCCGTCCGCATCCGTCTCAATGACACTGTCACCGATTTTGTCGTAGAGCGTTTCGTTGATCTCATCCGTGAGGACAGAGAGCATCTGTCCGGCATCGAGCAGCGGCTGATAGGATTCGCCGGTGAGCAGACAAAGCAGTAGTGCCGATGCCGCTTTGCTGAGCGGGAGCTGCGGCATATTTTCTGCCGGATCGGGTTCGGGTGGATCTGTCTGCACGGGCGCGATGACCGCTGCCGCAGCGGGGATTTCCGGTTCGGCATCGGTATCCGGCACGGTGAGCATATCGGTGGTATGTGCGGCGGCTCTGCGGATCTCCTCCAGCTCTGCCGCATCCAGCGTAATGACCGGTGCATTTGCCTTTGCCTGCTCCGT
Source organism: Ruminococcus sp. UBA4275 (assembly GCA_002395085.1). Taxonomy (GTDB): domain Bacteria; phylum Bacillota; class Clostridia; order Oscillospirales; family Ruminococcaceae; genus Firm-04. The sequence goes on from DGVV01000031.1 coordinate 628, forward strand.
GAGGCATTTGCGTATGGTGCTGCGGATGACGTCGGCATCGCCTGCGGGCAGATCAGCGGGTTTCAGCTTATTGCGATATTTGATCTCCTCACGCAGAATCGAATCAAAGGTACGCAGCAGCGCGGTGATGCGGTCAGCATGGGGCTCAGAGGCAAAGGTTTCCTTCGCCCAGCGTCCGCCGGCACAGTGATAGACACACAGCGGCGAGATGCGGTGTGCGCCGTCGCGCGGGAACTTCCGCCGGAAGAAGACAGCACCGTCGAACATCTGATGCTGCTGCCGGCGCTGTCCGCCGAGCAGATACGCCGAGAATGAGATATGCTTTTCCTCCGCATAGTGGATGAGCAGAGCGCCGTAGACCGCACGGAGCATTTCGGCGGTTTCATCGGGCTGCGCGAGGAAGCATTTGGATTTGCCGAGCTTGTATTTGGAGAATGTATCCAGCGATGTGAGCAATTCCTGCGCGGAATGCCCGCTGTGCCGCACGACGGTCATGCAGGCAGCTTCCTTCTGATCCCCGCAGCGGTAGGGAATGCCGTACCAGACCGCGAGATCGGGCAGCCAGCGGCGGATCTGCTTTTCAATGAGCGGGAAGCTCTCGCCGTAATCCGCAATGATTCCGAGCAGCGCGGAATAGGCATCCTCTGCGGCGGGCACACCGATGAGATTGAGAAGCTCATAGGCATAGAGCAGCAGGAAGGAGCTCTGCGCAGCAGGTTTTCTGCCGGCGCGGTACTGTGTCCGCCATGTGAAATAGGCACGCAGTTCACGATCAGAGAGCATGGCGTAGGTCGGCATCACGCGCGCGCAGGAGACATTCTCCGAAAAATCGTCTGTGAAATCTGCCATGAATACGCCCTGTTCATAGAACAGGCTTTCGAGCGAGCGCTGACCGCTGCGGTGGTCATAGCCGGTGCGGGCGCGCATCTCGAAGATGCGGTGCGGCACGGGCGAGAAGGACTGCCGGAGCAGATCGGCAAGGCTCTGTTCGCCGTAGACCTGCTGCGAAGATGTGACCGCGGAGCTGCGGGTCTTGCGGGGCGATGTGTTCCGCTTGGCGGGCGTGCTGCGGGATGCAGGCTTGCTGCGCGTCTGCGGCGGCTTTGTGGGCTGCTGCGGGATGCGCTGTTCCTCGAAGACGATTGACTGAAACAGCTCGCGGATCAGCTTGCGCATATCCATGGGATTCACCTTCTTTCTGATGGTATTACTTCTATTATACCGCATATCCTTAAATTTTGCAATGGGCAATGCAAAACTCCCCGCAAGTTTTCGCAGGATTATCACAATGCCCGCTGCTGTGCAGCCGATGCAGCCGTTCTTTCCGGTCTTCCATTCGTTTCACCTCTTTTCGGGTATGAGAAAACCGCCTTGATTACTCAGGGCGGTTTAATCTAATGCTTTTCCGGATTTGACACGTTCCTCTGCTTCTTTCCTTTGCTGATTGTAGTGTTCATAGCTTGCTTTGGCTTCCGGCGGCGCATCATCATTAAGAACACGATCACCGTTTTCCGTCCAATGATACCAAGCCTTATTTGAAAGCCAGAAACTGTCGTATTTTCTCATAACTTGTACGCCTCCTTTAGCAACCTGATAAATTCGGTTGTAAAATCATTTGGGGATGTATAATGCCTTCCGAGGACTTCCGGAATGATTTCCTTAAAATGCTTTTCTTTGATTGGCTTACCATCCATTGACTTGTCACGCGATGCAGAATACTCTGACAGATTTTCCGACAGATATTCCAGAGTTTGAAGCAAATCATATTCCTCTCCACTTATATTGTAGCACGTTTTTCTTGCTATGTCAAGTCCGATTTCTCCATACCGTTTTGCTATAATATGCCCCACTTCATGAACGCCAATTCCAATTGCTCTTGTTGAAGAAAGTTAATTGTCTGCGTTAAGATATGCGCTCGTCGCAGCGTCTGAGCGCATGGCAGAAGCGTTTATTTTGATGGTTCTCCGCCGCGCAGCCCGCAATCTGCGAAATATTTTCATGCGCCCATTGAATTCTCCTGTATTCTATGTTATAATGGATGTATATTCGATGAAAAAGGGGGATGTGCATGAAGCAGCTCACTCTGGGCATCATGGCACACGTTGATTCCGGCAAGACGACGCTTGCCGAGGCATTGCTTTACCGTGCGGGCGAGCTGAAGAAGCGCGGGCGGGTTGACCACGGCGATTCGTGGCTTGATACCGATGTAATTGAACGCAGCCGCGGCATCACGATCTTCGCGCATCAGGCATCCTTCACGCTGGGCGATACAGTCGTGACGCTCCTTGATACGCCCGGTCACGTAGACTTTTCCGCCGAGACCGAGCGCACGATGCAGGTGCTGGATTACGCGGTGCTGGTTATCAGCGGCACCGACGGCGTACAGAGCCACACGCGGACATTGTGGTCGCTGCTGCGGCGGTACGGTGTGCCGGTGCTGATCTTTGTCAACAAAATGGATCTTGCCGAGCGCACGGAATCCGCGATTATGCAGGAATTGCAGGCGCGGCTTTCGGCATCGTGCGTGCAGTTTGACTGCGTCTCGGAGCAGGTTCAGGAGAATGCTGCCGCCTGCAGTGAGCGGCTCATGGAGACGTATTTTGAGACCGGCGCACTCCCGCGCGAGCTGCTCACAGAAGCGATTGCGGCACGGGAGATCTTTCCGGTCTGCTTTGGCTCAGCGCGGACATTGGAGGGCGTGAGTTCGCTGCCGGAGATGATCGCGGCGTACTGCATCGAGCCGAAGCGTCTGCCGGCATTTGCGGCGCGGGTGTTCAAGATTTCCGCGGATGCAAAGGGCGAGCGCCTGACCTTCCTCAAGGTGCTGGGCGATACGCTCCGCAGCCGCATTTCCGTGCGGTACACCGCCCCGGACGGCACAGAGTATACCGAGAAGATCACGGGGATCCGGTTTTATTCCGGCGCGAAATATGTCCCCGCGGATGAAGCGGAACCCGGTGCAGTCTGCGCGGTGACGGGACTTTCGGCGGCGTATGCGGGCATGGGCATCGGGGATGTGCCGGATGCGGATGATGCTGTCCTGACGCCGGTGATGCGGTATCGGGTGATACTGCCGGAGGATACTGTTCCCGCAGAAGCGCTCAAAAGCTTCCGGCAGCTTGAAGCGGAAGACCCGCAGCTCCATGTTCTGTGGGATGCGCAGCTCCGTGCGATTTATGTGCAGCTGATGGGTGCGGTGCAGCTGGAGGTTCTGACGCGGCAGGTGGCAGAGCGATTCGGCTTTGCGGTGGAATTTGACAGCGGCACGGTCACATACCGCGAGACAATCGCAGAGACCGTAGAGGGCGTGGGGCATTATGAGCCGCTGCGGCATTATGCAGAGGTGCATCTGCTGATGACGCCGCTGCCTGCGGGGAGCGGTCTGCAATTTGATACGCGATGTTCGGAGGATGTCCTTGACCGGAACTGGCAGCGCCTGATTCTCACGCATTTGCAGGAAAAAGAACATATCGGCGTGCTGACGGGCTCACCGATTACCGATATGAAGATTACGCTGGTGAGCGGCAAGGCACATCTCAAGCATACGGAGGGCGGCGATTTCCGGCAGGCGACCTACCGTGCCGTGCGGCAGGGTCTGCGCTCTGCGGAATCGGTGCTGCTGGAGCCGTATTACGATTTTGTGCTGACGGTTCCTGCGGGGAATATCGGGCGCGCCATGACCGACATCCAGCAGCGCTGCGGTGAATTTGCACCGCCGGAGCAGGAGGGTGATACCGCCGTTCTGACGGGCAGTGCGCCGGTTTCCGAGCTGAATGATTATGCGGCAGAAATGCTGAGCTATACCAAGGGGCAGGGGAGTCTCACGCTGACGGTCAGCGGATACCGCCCGTGCCATGATGCGGAAGCGGTCATTGCGCGCATTGGCTACGATGCAGACAGTGATCTTGAAAACAGCGCAGATTCGGTGTTTTGTTCCCACGGCGCAGGCTATCTGGTGAACTGGGACGAGGTGCCGTTTTATATGCACCTGCCGGCAATGCTGCCGCATCGCTATGATTTTGCCGAGGAGGCGGAAGCGCCTGCCGCACCGGTGCAGCGCGGAAGCTATCCGGCGGCGGGCGAGGAGGAGCTCATGGCGATCTATGAGCGCACCTACGGCAAAATCCAGCGCGATGAACGCAAGGCAATGCGCCGCAATAAGGCAGCAGAGAGTCTGGATATGTCCGGCGTGAAAGTGCCGGAACCTCCGAAAACGGAGTATCTGCTGGTGGACGGCTACAACATCATTTTCGCATGGGACAGCCTCAAAAAACTGGCAGCGGGCGGTCTCGATGCAGCACGTGACCGGCTTGTTGCGCTGCTGCAAAATTATCAGGGATACAAAAAATGTGAAGTCATCCTCGTGTTTGATGCCTACAAGATCAAGGGGCACCGCACCGAGGTGGAACAGCAGGGGAATATCAGCGTCGTATACACAAAGGAAGCGGAGACCGCCGATTCGTACATTGAGCGGGTATCGAAGCAGCTTCTGAAAAATAACCGCGTGCGCGTCGCGACCTCAGACGGGCTGGAGCAGCTCATCATTCTGGGCAACGGCGCACAGCGCATATCGGCACGGGAATTTGAAGCGGAGATCAGGGCAGCGGAGGAGGAGATCCGTGCGCTGATCGGCAGAACGGGAGGCTGACATGAACGAACCCGAAGAACTGAGCCGCGTGTACTATCACAGCGAGCATACGGAGTGCATGACCTATTTCATGATCCGCGGCAATTTCGATCCGGATGAGATCACGGCATATCTGCGGGTTGTGCCGGAGCAGGTGCAGCGCATCGGAGATCCGATCGGGAAGAGCGGCAGAAAACGGCAGGTTGCGCTGTGGCGGTACGGCACAGTCGTCAGCAATGACTGGGATGTAGACAAGATGATGAAGGAGACGATCAGGGCGCTGCTGCCCAAAGAGGATCTTCTGCGCAAGATCAAGCTGACCTACGATGCCGCGCTGACGCTGGAGGTCGTGCCGCTGGTGCGGTACGATGAGCAGCCGCCGTGTCTGGCGCCGTCATTGGCGGTGATGCGGTTTTGTCTGGAGACCGGCACAGAGATGGACATTGACCTCTATGTCTGCTGCCCGGATGATATGGTGGAGTGAGCTTTCGATTCGTTCGTGTTCGGCGCAACAAGATAAAAGAGGTGCAGATGAATGATTCATTACGCAGAGCTGAATGCAGATTTTATCATCAGCCGGTTTCCGGAGCTGCGGCAGCAGGTGACAGATGAAACAAGAGGATTTGACGAGTTTCTGCCTCATGCTGTATTCGGCATGGTATTCAACCGGCTGACCGCTGATTTGCTGAAGCAGGACAACTATCAGACAAATTCGCTGCTGTTGCGCATTTTTGCGATGTATGAGGAGCTGTCTGCAAACGGCGATTTTGAGACACAGAATCTGGTTCAGGTGACACTGCTGGAATATCTCTGGGATGAGAAGATGACCTATCAGCGTGCCATGGAGATGATGGGGACGCATACCAGAGAAAGCTGGAATGAGATCACTTATCTTTCCGTTCCGTCTGAATAACCCTCGGAGATACATAAAAACCCGAAAAGCCATACTGTGCTTTTCGGGTTTCAGTCTGTAGATAAAGTGTCTCCGACGGATT
>DGVV01000031.1:6392-8995 GCA_002395085.1 Ruminococcus sp. UBA4275
AACGCATTTACATTACTTTTCTTATAATGGGGTGTTATTTAGTGAATATGTCGAAACAACCAACAGCGCGGAAATAGATATCAATTTTTTTGAGAGTGGCTTGTTCACGATGTGAAGCGTCATGCACGAAAATCTTGTCCACGAAGTCGAGCAGCAGGAGCTGCGTGACCTCCGTGACATCAAGATCGCGGTACTTCCGCAAGACATCGACAAAAGACTGAATCTGTACGGTAGAATTTTGTAGGGCAGTGATTTCCTGTTGAAGCTGATTGGAAATATCAAGCAGCGCATTGCGCTCCTTGATGTAATGATTTGAGAGAATCTGGAAAGCATCACAGTCGATGCAGCCGGATAATTTATCCTCGTAAGCAGTGCGGAGCTTTTTCTCCAAATCAAAGATCTCCGTATTCAGTCTATCGACCGTACTCTGCTTATCAGAAATTTCGTTTTGCCAAGATTCCTGCCGGAATCCTTGCAGCCGTGTAATGAACGCCTGCTCATCCTTCCGAAACTCGTCAAGCAAACTGCGGATTGCATTCAGCACCCGCCGTCGCAAAACGTGATCGGGCATATAGTGCGTGGTGCAGTGTGTCTGCTGTTTGGAATATCCGCCGCAGATATAATGCAGTGCAATGTGCTTGCTCGGTTGCCTGACATAACACTTGCTGCCGCATTCACCGCAGTAGAGGAACCCGGAAAAGACAGCCGGATCATGCTTTACTTTGGTCACGGTTCTCTGAATTCTGGCGAGCTTATCCTGAACAAGCTGCCACAGCCTGCGGTCGATGATCGCAGGCTGTGTGTTCTGAAACACTCTGCGCTCAGACTCGTCAAGCTTATACTGCTTCTTGTTTTTGAAGGAGATGCGCCGGATTTTGAAATTCACAGTGTCGCCGCAGTATTCCGGGCAGGTCAGAATCCGCTTGATCTGACTGGCACTCCAAACCGCATTGCCGCGGGCAGTCGGAACCTGTTCACTGTTCAGGAGCAAGGCGATGCCGTTGAGCGAAGCGCCGTCCAGATAAAGCTGATAGATTCTCCGGACGAGTGCCGCTTTCGGTTCGTCGATGACCCAATCACCGTCCGCATCTTTCGTGTAGCCGATGGGCGGATTCGTGGTCAGACGTTTTCCGCTTGAACCGCGTGCCTGAACAGAGGCACGCTGCTTTCTGGAAATATCCTTGGCGTACATTTCGTTCAGGATGTTTTTGAACGCAGCGATCTCATTCTCGCCGTTCACAGTATCGACGTTATCCAGAACCGAAATGAACCGGACACCGTACTCAGCAAACATGACCTCGGTGTAGTAGCCGACCATGAGATGATTTCTGCCGAAACGGGAAAGGTCTTTCACGATGACCGTTCCGATCTTTCCAGCCTGGACATCCTCGAACAGTTTCTGAATCTGCGGACGGTCAAAATTGGTGCCGGTATAACCGTCATCCACCTTAACTACGACTTTGATACAATGCCCTCAAACCGCTGTTTTCTGTATACCCTGCAAACAAAAGAGGTATTCAAAAAAGTGAATACCCCAAGTGCTGAAAAGCATTTTTCAACTCTGTTTTGAATACCCATAGTATTCAAAAAGCTCCTTAAAATCTGCATTTCTCAGAGGTATTTAAGGGTATTCATTTGAAGGTGGATAGGGTATTCAAATGGGTATTCAAATCCGGTTAGGGGTATTCATTTGAAAGCGTATCAAAACAGGAATATGTAACGAAACACTGTGTGTGAGCCATCATAAATGAAAGCCTGCACTGCGCACATAACAAAAAAGGCTGCCGATACTGTGAGAATGATTCATCACACAATACCGGCAGCCCTTAAAAATCTATCTCCTACTTCTTAAACTCCACCCGAATGTCGTCCTTTGAATATACGGTCACGCTTTCCACAAGCAGCCCCCAGAGCATTTCATCGAACTCAGTGATCACACCCAAGTCCCGTACATTATTTATAAATGTCTCCACGGCACGCTGTTTCCTGTGTTCCTCAGCGACCTGTGCAGCAAGATCCTCATATTTCGATTTTGCTGCCTCGTATCTCTCCATCGCAAGCTGATACTTTTTGGCATACTCTTTCTGATCCTGCGCGATACGAGCGTTTTCAGCAATAAGGTTTTGAACGATATCTGCCAGCATCGCCATTTCATCTCTCACCGCATCACGCTGAGAAATAAGCTCCTTCATGTTCGATGAATTTGCTGCGTTCTCACGAAGATTACTTATGATCTCTTTCTTGTTGGTGATCATTTCATTAAAGGAGCGAATGAACACTGCGTGAATTGCTTCTGCCGTCAGATTCGGTGTGGAGCATTTGCAGCCGCCCTTGTATTTATGCCCACACTGGTAGATCGTCCTGCGGTATTGGTCGGTCGAATGCCAGACCTTGGGTCTGTAGGAACTTCCACACTCTCCGCAGATGAGCTTTGATGCAAGAATATCTACACCACTGTAGCGGCTTTTGCTGCCTTGCCGCCGTTCCATTTCCGTCTGCACTGCATCAAATACTTCTGACGTGATGATCGCAGGATGGCTGTTCTCTACATAATACTGCGGAATCTGTCCGTCATTCTTTTTCGTTTTCTTGGTGAGATAATC
>DGVV01000031.1:9128-12166 GCA_002395085.1 Ruminococcus sp. UBA4275
TGCCGTCCATTTCACCTTGCCTCCCGGTGTGGGAATATGGCGTGCAGTCAGTTCTTTTCCGATGCCGTGTGGCGTTAATCCGGAGAGGAAAAGTCTGTAGATCTCACGGACTACCTCTGCTTCCTTTTCATTGACGATCAGTTCGCCATGCTCGCCCCTGTCATAGCCGAGGAAGCGTCCGAACGGAACGGAAACCTTACCATCTGCCATGCGCCGCCGGTGGCCCCATGTCACATTCTCTGAAATGGAACGGGATTCTTCTTGGGAAATTGAGCTGAGAATCGACAACATCAGCTCACATTTTGAATCGAACGTCCAGATGTTCTCCTTCTCAAAATAGCACTCCACATTATGCTCTTTCAGTTTGCGAATGGTAGATAAGGAATCCACAGTGTTTCGGGCAAAACGGGATACGGATTTTGTAATGATAAGGTTGATACCGCCGTTCAGAGCCTCCTCGATCATCGCCTGAAATCCCTGTCTGCCCTTGATGCTGCATCCCGAAATGCCCTCATCTGCGAATATTCCAGCAAATTCCCAATCAGTACGGCTCTTGATATATTCGGTATAATAATTCACCTGCGCCTCGTAGGAACTCTGCTGTTCCTCGTGGTCGGTAGACACACGGGCATAGGCTGCGACCTTCCGCTTGACGGTAGCTGTCAGCGGCAGGTCAGTAAAACGACTCAGTCGTGCCGGAATCGTGGTTACAGTTTTCTCCATATCTTTTCACTCCCATCCTTGTAGATATATTTCAGGTCGCCGCCGTCAAGAACGATGATCTGGTCAATGCTTCTTATGAACATCTCATCATATAATTCTGATGTTCCAAGAATGTGTGCGGAAATTACTCTGAGCTGATAGTCCGTGAAATTCACATTATTGCAAATGTGCTTCTGCTTTCCGTAGCATTTCCAGTAGCACCAGCGATTTTTGCCGTTTGACCTGTGGTAGACTGTTCCGCATTTTCCGCAGACCACTTTGCCGAGGAAAACGTCCGTCACAGTATGCGGATGTTTTGCAGGATGTAGGTGCAGATTCGTCCACATTCTGCGCCCTCCGTTTTTCAGCGTGAAGTGGACATTACCTGATACATCCACGGACATTGCTTTGATTCTGCTTTCATAATCTTTGCCGATAGTTGCAGTACATATCTTGATCAGTTCATCTTCAGCAAAGTTATCCGAATTGCAAGTGCGTCCTTTTTCTTTCTTGCTCCTGCATATCCAATGCACATAGGTGTGACCACGCAGCTTGCTTTTCTTCCGTGTGAATGTGTTTCCACAGCACTCGCATTTTATCAGCCCGGTGAAAAAGTAGGTCGGATTCATCATCGCATTGCGGCGCTTTAACTCTTCCTGCACCAGTGCATAGGTTTCCCTGTCGATGATCGCCTCATGCGCATCGCTGTAAAGATACTGCGGCATTTCGCCGTTATTTTTCACTTTCACCTTGCTAATCGGATCAGGCGTGAAGGTCTTTTGCCGGAGAATATCCCCGGCGTAGACTTCGTTTATAATGTGATTTCTCACGGATGCTTCCTGAAAATTGTTCCCTTGAATCGTATGGATTCCTGCGGCGGTTAGCTTGTCTGCTATCTGCTGATAAGAGTAACCCTCCAAAAACAGTTGGAACATATATCTGACACTCTCCGCTTCTTCGGGGATGATCGCATATCGCTGCAGCTGTTCGTCATACTGATAGCCGAGAATGTGCTTGTTTGCAGTGCCGATCAAGCCTTTCTGAAAGCGTTTTCGGATACCCCATTTGCAGTTATCGGAAATGGAGCGTGACTCCTGTTCAGCGAAACTTGCGAGAAGTGTGATCATGACCTCTCCCTCAGATGAGAGTGTGTTGACACCCTCTTTTTCAAAGCGAATTTCCACACCGATTTCTTTCAGATGTCGCACAATGTTCAGCAGATCCACAGTATTGCGGGCAAGGCGGCTGATGCTTTTGCAGAGGATGATGTTGACAAGCCCTTTCTCGCAGTCTGCTAAAAGCCGCTGTAATTCTGGTCTGTTTTCCATGCTTGTGCCACTGATGAAGCTGTCAGCATAAACACCTGCGTACTCCCATTCCGGATTTTTCTGGATCAGGTCGCTGTAGTAGCTCACCTGTGCTGAAAGGGAATGCATCAATCGATCCGTTTCCTTTGACACACGGGCGTATGCTGCCACCTTGAGCCGAGGCTTTACAAGCGGAACGACCGGCTCTATTTTCGTGATCTTCGGCATAAAACCGACCTCCTTTCAGCTACCATATTACCGTCTTACTGCGTATCAGTCAACGACTTTTCGCAGAATAATGTGCCGATTTTCGGGCTATATTTCGCCCGCATTTTTGTATCAATTACGGCGTATTCCTCTGCTGTGATCAGCCCGCTTTCGAGCATTTTCTGAAACAGTTTCATCGTCACAAGGTAGGTCAATTCGTTCTGGCTCATTTGATTCACCCCTTCCGTAGCGGTCAGTGATATAACAGGCGTGAGAGCAGTATTTTCTGTGATGTCCCTTGTAGTCGGAAAAGACGCACCCACAAACAGGACAGGTCGTGGTGACAAAAGAGGGATGTCGCATCAAGTCACGATGTTCCCGCCAGAAATCTCTTTGACAGATGGCAGAACAAAATGATTTTTGCCTGTGACCGGGCGTATTGATCAGCTCTGCACCGCAGTATTTGCAACAATTGAGAGCAAGAATCGGTTTGTTTTGAGTTGCTGCTGTATTCACATGCCGTCTGCAAAAGGATTTCACTGCACTCTCTGGAACTTGCAGTGTTACAGCAATCTTCCCGTATCCAATTCCAATTGCACGCATTTCAGTAATTTTCTGTTTTTGTAGATCTGTCATGGCATACCTCCCCGAAGATGATAGTTTTATATATGAAAAAAGAAGGGCAGATAAAAATCCCTACCCCTCATGCAGATGTGGCTTTTACCCAATGTGACATTTCTGTCAAAAATATGAAACCTGTGTGAAAATTAGCACTCTCCCCTTGACAGCGCTAATTCAGAGTGCTATAATATAATCAGAACA
>DGVV01000104.1 GCA_002395085.1 Ruminococcus sp. UBA4275
TTCAAAAAGCGCGCGGGGTCAAGGGTGAGTTTGCTTGCAAACTCATGCGAAGCGAGCGGCGCCCCTTGTCGCGATCCGCAGATCGCGAAACTCTCTAAGCGTATCAAGAGCTCGGGGGCTTGGGCGCCTGCGATAGAGGCGCCCATTCCAAAATAGCATCGCGCAGCGATTCCTTATTTTATATTACAAATAAGATCAGCTGAAAACCACCTAAATTGTTATTAGCCCATAAAAAAGCGCGAAACCGCCAAATGAGTGCGGCTTCGCGCTTTTTGGGTTTGTATGGAAACGTTTGCTGAAAAAAGCCGGATCAGAAAATAGACAGGAACTTCCAGAGGAAAAGCATGAACAATCCGACCATACCGAAGATGATAGCAATACAGTGCAGCACAATCAGCAGCTTTGCAAGATTTTTTGCAGATTGATCGCGCACATGATTATACATAATGAACGAACCGAAAATACCAAGCAAAACCAGCACGAGTACCCAGCCGAACCATTGAAACGGTGTCATTACTTCGTTGACTTGCTGCCCGTAAACAGGCGGCAGAGGATCAACGCGCTGAATTTCCGGAAACGGGGTCAGCGTACCGACGGGCGGCGCTTGCGGAATCACGGTATCCGGCTGCATTCCGCCGCACTGCGGACACTGCATTGCAAGATCCGGAATAATACGGCCGCAGCAGGTACAGAATTTCGCCATAACTGATTGCCTCCTTTTCTCATGTTTTCTATATTATAACACAGGATTCATCCGGATGCAATGGGGTCACAGCGAATTTAAGAGAGATTTCATATTATCATAATAGTATCGCACAATTTGAGGAGTAAAAGCTCATCTGCGGAGGGCATCGCGGAGCAAATCCGGCAATTTTTCGGGCGGACAGGCGAAACACGGGATGCCATAGGCAGCAAGCCGCTCCGCAAAAGATGCATCATAGCAGGGCGCACCACTGTCGGAAATCGACAATAGCACCGTCACGCGGACACCGCTATCATAGAGACTGACGAGTCTGCGTTCCAATTGCGCACGGTTTCCGCCCTCACAGAGATCCGTGATGAGAAACAGCGTGGTTTTGGTCGGTTCAGAGATCAGCCCCTCGCAGTAGGCAATGGATTTGTTAATATCCGTGCCGCCGCCAAGCTGAATGCCGTATAGCAAATCAACCGGATCGCTGCAAGTTTCGGTGAGATCATGCACCTCTGTATTGAAGGCAATGATATGGGTGCGCAGCGCACGGATGCTTGCGAGAATGCAGCCCATCACCGAGGCATAAATGACAGATTCGCCCATCGAACCGCTTTGGTCGACATCGAGGATGACGGTGCGCGAACCCGAACGGGCTGCACGCTCATAAAAATAGAATTTCTCCGGCAGAATTGTCTGCGACTGGCGATCATAATTCTTGAGATTCCGCCGCATTGTAAGCTTGAAATCGAGTGCCGCAGCAGAGGGCAGCGGGGAATGTGCGCGGCGGTTGAGTGCCGCAGTAACGGATCGCCGGAGATCATCCTCCAGCATCCGGTTAATCCGCTCCACGATTTTTTGTATGTAGATGCGTGCATTTTCCTTTGCACGCTGGGGAATCTGGTCTTTGAGCATCAGCAGCAGCGAAGCGGTCGCGATGTCAGGTTCAAGAGCATTGAGCATTTCCGGCTCAAAAAGCAGCTCCCGCATTCCGCGCCGTTCAATGGCATCGCGCTGAATAATCTGCACCTGCATCGGAGAAAAGAGTGCGCGCAGGTCGCCCAGCCACCGTGTGAGATGCAGCGAGCCTTTTCCCTTGCCCGCAGTCAGTGAAGCAGTTCCCTCGCTGCCGGCATCGCCGTAGATTTGCGAGAGGGCGCTGTCCATGAGCAAATCCTCCGCAGAGAGGGTGACTCCGCCGAAGGAATCGAGCTGCTTCTCCGCAGACTGCCCCAGAATCAGCCGCCAGCGCCGCAGCATATCCGCATTTTCCATGCGTTCACCGCCTTTATGAAGATCACAGAGCTTGTGCAAAACGCTTTGCACAAACCGTTGTTGATTGTTGAAAGTTTGTGGAGTAAAAATCAGAATGCACGTATCTGCGTGAAAATAAATTTCAACATTCACGCTGTGGAGATCTGTGCAAAGCCGTGGAAACCTTGTCCGCGCAGAGTATACTATTTATAATAGTGTGCAGCGCTCAGATGCCGTCGAAATCAAAATCATCCAGGGCGTCAATCTCCGCCTGCTCATCTTCCGTTAAATCCGAGAAGACAATCTCCGCCGCCTGCAAACCGGACATCCCCAGCACCTCCCCGATATTCTCTGCAATGTCAGATTTTTCCGCCGCGGTAAACTCAGAAAATGTACGCCGCAGCGCGAGCAATACCGGCTTGAATTCCTCGTCATCCAGCCCGCTGATGAAATCGCAGAGCTTTTCCCACAGGCTGAGCCGCCCGATGAGTGCGCGCCGGTTTCTCTTTGCGAGCCCCTCAAACCATGCCGCTGCATCCGCAGGGGGCGTGCCGCGGGAGAGCCGCCGCGAAATCAGCGTTGAGAGCTGCTCAGCGGAAATGCTGCCGCGCTCCGTGAGAATCGCAGCCGCAAAGCCGGAGATGAGCGCATTCACACGGTCACTCTCCGAAAACTGCATGAGCAATTTCAAAAAGCGCGTATCATCGAGAAAATCATGTGCAATACAGGCATCATTCACCGCCGTCACAGCAGCAATGAGTTCCGCCGCAGCATTCGCATCGCAGACCGCCGCCCCGCCTGCTGAGAGACAGAACCGCAGGTAAATCTGCTGAAGCAGCGGCGGCAGCGCAGAACTGTCAATCCGCCGGATACTGCCGAACCGCGCAATGCCGGAGAGTCTGCCAAGTGTCTTGCCGGCATCAGCAGCCGAGGCACAGTCAGCGGTCATGCGCTGCACCGCAGAAACTGCCTCGCGCACGGCATCGGGCAGCCCGCAGAGGAAGGCGTCCGCCAGCACATCGGCGGCATCGGTGACGGCATTCGCATTTGCAAGCCGCATTCCGAGCGCCGCACGGGCAGTCTGTTCCACGGTATCCCCCGTCAGCGATGCCTCCACAAGCTGAATTTCGGTTTCGGGCGTCCATTTAAGCGACCATCGCTCCGCCCACGTTGCATTGTCCTGCTGACGGGCAACCGGCGTGCCGAATTCCACGCCTGCCGTCCGGAGCTGATGCAGAAAACGTGAGCGATACAGGTCGAGAAACGCGGATTTTTCCGATTTTACGCGCAAATTCTCACGCAGATCAAGCTCGGTTTCCTGCGCCGAAGCAGTACGGAAGCGTTCGAGCTTGAGGTCATGAAGCTGCCGCAGGAAGTCCTCCTGCACAGATGTATGCACGCTGCCCTCCGGCAGACTGCCGATTTTCGTCCCGATTTCCACATCCGCACAGGCAAGCGAAATCTCCCCAAAACTGCCGTGTCCGAGGCAGGTGACTGCCGCATCGCGCAGATCTGAGAGCGCAGGGATCACGCCGCCGCGCATCAGCGTGAGGGTATCTGCGAGACGCAGCGCCTCAATGACCTCCGCCGGGGAAGACGAATACCCATGCTGCCGCTGAAACGCCGCAAGCCTTGCGAGGTATGCAGCAGCCGCTTCCTGCAAACGACCACGCAGCCGGCAATTCCACAGAATCTCAAAAAATCCGGGTGCTTTGCTGCCCGCGCCGTATCCGCTGCGCTGCGAAAGCCGATAGAACGAATAGGGCATGAGCGTCGCATGGGATTTGACGGTTTTCAGCGTATCTGTGTGCTTTTTGTCAATGTTCGTGAAGGGAACATCCTGA
This sequence comes from Ruminococcus sp. UBA4275, assembly GCA_002395085.1. Lineage (GTDB taxonomy): Bacteria > Bacillota > Clostridia > Oscillospirales > Ruminococcaceae > Firm-04. The sequence continues at coordinate 3,787 of DGVV01000104.1, forward strand.
AGGGCGGCGGTATGAAATGCACCCGTCACAACCGCAACCCGCCCGTATTTCTGTTCCGCCTCTGCGATGCATCGCCGCATGAAGGCTTCGCGCAGCGCATCATGCGGATGCAGTTCGCTGCATTCACGCAGGCTTTTGCCGTATTCCGCCGCAGCCGCGCAGAAATCCGCGAAGTCATTGCAGCCCTCAAAGCAATACTCCCAGAAGGTATCGGAATCCGTACCGGAGACCCGTTCCAGCCGCGCATAAACCGACTCCCCTGCCGGTTTTTCGCCGTTTTCGCCGTCCGCATCCGATTCTGATTCGTGCGCAAGGAGACAATCCGAAGGGAGATCACAAAACTGCACCGGAATACCGTGTGCAGCAGCCCATTTCATCGCCTGAAGTTCCGGCGAAAAATCCGCAAATGGATACAGCACCGTTCTGACGGGCGCAGCATCGGTATATGCGAGAATCGCGGCAGGAAACCGCACATCCTCCGAACAAAGCGCAGCAATCATCCCGCTGAGGTCGGAAGGACCTTCAATCAGCAGGACATCCGGCTTTTCGCGTTCGAGAAATTCCCGCACGAAAAACGCGCAGGCAGGCGAAAAATGCCGCACCCCGAAATACACAGCCATTACGGATTCAGCTCCCGGCAGGCAGCATAGAGGGCGTTATATTCGCCGCCTTTTTTGCGCATAACATTTTCGAGATACTCAATCCACGCCGCCTGATCCTTGCTTTCATCCTTGACGACCGCGCCCTGCAAAGCGGAAGCAAGTTCAGCATCCGTGACCTTGCCGCTGCCGAACGCACCCGCCATTGCCATGCTGTTGACCATCAGGGAGATTGCCTCAGCGGAAGACAGCACGCCGGTTGTCGGCTTGACCTTGACCTGTCCGTCGAGAGACTGCCCCTGCCGGAGTTCGCGGAAGACGGTGACGATCTTCTCGAATGCGGAGCGCGCAGGCAATTCCGCGTGCAAATCCATTCCCGCAGACATCTGCTCGGCACGGCTGCGAACAATCTCGATTTCGGTTTCGAGGTCGGCGGGCGTCGGCAGCACAACGATGTTGAAACGGCGCTTGAGTGCGGCAGACATCTCATTGACGCCCTTATCGCGGGTATTGGCGGTTGCGATGACGGAGAAGCCCTTTTTCGCGGCGACTTCTGCGGAGAGTTCCGGCACAGAGATGCGCTTTTCGGAGAGAATCGAGATGAGAGCATCCTGCACCTCAGAGGCGCAGCGGGAGATTTCCTCAATGCGGGCGATTGTGCCGGTCTCCATCGCGCGGTAGACCGGCGTTTTGACGAGCGCCTCGAAGGACGGACCTTTTGCGAGCAAAAGCGCGTAATTCCACGAATAGCGAATCTGCTCCTCGGTCGTGCCGGCAGTACCCTGAATGACCTGCGAAGAATTGCCGTTGATGGCGGCGGTGAGATGCTCAGAGAGCCATGATTTCGCAGTACCCGGCTCACCGATGAGCAGAAGGGCGCGGTCAGTGACGAGCGTAGCGATGCAGATCTCGACTAGGCGCTTGTCACCGACGTATTTCGGGGTAATGACGGTGTCGCCCGCCTTGCCGCCGCAGATGTAGGTGAGGACAGAGCGCGGAGACATCTGCCAGCCCGCGGGAATCGGGGCAGTTTCGTGCGCAATGAGCGCGTTGATCTCGTTTTGATAGAGCTGCTCAGCAGGCAGCCGGAGTGTTTCCTTTTCCATAGATCCTCCTTAAAATAATGTATCTCCGATGGATTGATAATGGGAATTCCGTCCTCATGCCCATGCTTAAAGGATACTATCCATTAAGAATCCCGTTATATGGATAATTGGTGTGCATTCGGTTCATTTAACTTGCATCATCCGCCATACACATTATGGGATTCCAAAGGGTCAGTGAACCTTTGGCATGGCTCCATTCCAAATCATCGCACAGCGATACCGCTATCTCAATAGTTCATTCCGTCGAGTTTCGAGAATTCTTCGCAGGCTTTTTCGGTTTCCGCGAGTAGATCTTCGAGCATTTTTCTGCGGTTTGCCCACTTTTCCTCCGTCAGGCTTGCATCAAGCCAGTACAGCCAGTCGTCAAAATCGCGCCGGATGTCCTCAATCAGCATCTTGGCAAAATCCGTCACAAATATGTCGCTCATGTAGGTAACACTCAGGTCGCTCGAAGAAATGATGTAGGTAGTCGCAAAATTGACGACGATTGTGGTGGTGGTTCCCTCAGAATCGAGGAAAAAGGCAGCGGGGATTCCGTATTTCAGACTGCTCAGACAGGCGCGCAGCCAGTCAAACGGGATGTCGGTCAGGAAACTCACAGGGGCCTTGAAATCACCGAGCGTAAGTTCGCTCCATCCTGCTTCCGGTCTTGATAACATTTGTCTTTCCTCCTTCATTCAGTGGCATCTCCGATAGATTATAATGGGGACTTCCGCACGCTTCGCACACTTCGCTGTGAGTTTGCAGACAAACTCACCCCAAGCCCATGCTTAAAGGATGTTATCCATTAAGAATCCCGTTATATGGATAATTGGCGTGCATTCGTTTAATTTTAACTTACATCATCCACCATACACATTATGGGATTCCAAAGGGTCAGTGACCCTTTGGCAGGTTTGGGCAGAGCCCATTATAAATCATCGCGCAGCGATACCGCTTACGCAAGGTACTCCGTGGCATTCATGCGCTGCTGGGCGATCATTTCCGGCGGAAAATCGCCGCTGCGCTCCATCGCCATGAGGAAAAGCCGCACAGCCTGCTTCATATCCGCCTGCGGAAAAATCCGGCAGATCTCCGCGATCTCATACCGTGAAACCGCCCTGCGATGCGGCTGACCGTAGTTCTTCGCCCAGCACAGCAGCACTCTGCCCGCGCGCGCTTCCGCCGGCTGTGCCGTGTAATATTTCGCATACAGCGGAATGATGCGGCTGTCCGCGCGGAAATTGAGCAGCGCATCCGTAATCAGCCCGACGGCTTCCATGAGCGCCTGATCCTCCGGATGTGCCTCGCTCACCCGCACAATCAATTGAATCACATCGTAATCGCCGTATTTCTTCGCATTCGCCGCCACAAAGCGCAGATACTTCATCAGATCCAGCGGGAACGTATCGAAAACGAAGTCACTCTCCATTGCCGGCGAATCAAACTGTCCGCAGGGGAGCATCCAGCCAGCGCCGCTGACAAAGAACAGCTCCGCCAGCACCGGCATGACGTATTCCACATACGAAAACGCCGTATCATGGAGCTTTTCGACTGTATGAGCCGGATCGCGCCGCAGTTCGAGATAGACCTTCGCCGCCGAAAACGCCTCCTCGCGCTTTGCATACAGCCGGTCAATCTGTTCCGCATAGGGGCTATCCGTGCCAAAGCGATGCACATTGTGCATGAGGGTGCGGTTAAGCCCTGTGATGACATAATGCTTGAGATCACCGAGCTTAGACAGATCCTCCGTCAGCGCCAGAAAGATCGGATCAGCTTCCGTTTTATGCGCCAGCATCGGCGCAATCTCACGCAGCAGCGCACGGCATTCCGAGGCAGTTTTCGGCGGCATCTCCGGCAGAATCTTCTCCCCGACCAGCACATTCAGATACGGCATCACGAAATTGCCTGCCTCCCCGATCATTTTTTCGGTCGCGGAAGTCAGTTTCTGGATTTTCTTTGCAAATGCAGCCTGCACTTCCGGTGCATCCTGATGCGCCAGCGCCGTCAAAGCGGCGGTCTGAATCTTGCCCTTTTCGGTCTGCCAGATTTTCAACAGCGTATCATGCTGCGCGGGGAGATCCGACATCGCATTGATTGCGGCAATGCGCACGGCTTCTTCGGTATCGGGATCCTGTGCAAGCTCCGCAAAGAGCGGCGCATAACGGTCACGGGCGAGGATTTGCAGGTAGACGACCATCTGCGCAGCGCTCTTGGGCGGCTCTGTGCGGATGGCATCCACAACCGGCGCGAGAATGTCATCTCCGAAGCGCCGGTACAGCAGCCTGATCACGCGGTCACTGTGCTTATTGCCGGCGATCACGGTTTTGATATACTGCCTCAGCACGCGCGGATCTGCAAGATATTTTGAATAGGGCGGCGGCGGCAGATGAAACGAATTCTGGAACGCCTGAATGCGTTCAAAATCCGAAGCATAGATCTGCATCGGCTCAACATTGCATAAGGACCGCACGGGGGCGGTTGGCGTATCATCCTGAAAGCTGCCCTGCGCAACGGCGAGTGCATCCGCGAGGGCAATGCACCCTGCGATTTCCGCCGCAGGATCTTCCGCCTGCAAGAGCTTCTCACATCTTGCAGAAAGCGATGCAAATGCTTTATTTTTCTCAGCCAGCGGACGGAACGCATCGAGCGCGCGCCGCAGCCGGAAATCCTCCGCGATCACGCTGCATCCGGCAGCAGCCGCTGCATACAGCCGATCACGCAGCTCATAGAACGGATTGGTCTTGACTTCCATGCTCTCCCTCCTCAGCTTATTCGGATGCTCTCATGTATGCTCATCCGGACGACCTCAGTATCATTCAGCCGGATGATCTTCTCGTTCGTGACGATGCTCATCGGCTCACAAACAATGCGGTGAGTCTCCGGCAAATAGCACAGATTGCAGAGCATCGCGCCGCCGGAGAGTTTGCCCGCGATCAATTTCAGAATATGGGTTGTGTTTGTGTTACACAGCGCGATGCGTTCGCTGCCGCAGATCAGGACACCGTGTCCGTCCTCTGCAAATTCAACCGCCGTAAACGGCAGCAGAACCGTCGCTTCCCCGGCAGAGAGCGGATCTTTGAGCGTATTTTTCGCGAGCTTGACGCCCTCCGCGATGCTTGGCTGCGCCAGCGAAAGGATCTTCCCGCAGATTTCCGGCGTAACGTCACCGGAAGGCGCCGCAGATTCCCAGCGCACGCGGCGGTTCAGCCCGCCCGGATACAGGCAAAGCTCCGGCACGGTGCAGACCTCGAATGTGGAATCCGCCTTCGCGATGTGTTTGACAGCGCGGTAGGGGCGCTTATTTTCGGTGCGGAAGATGTCGCCGGTATTCAGGTCGATCCAGAAGCCGCATTCGATGTACTGCTTATGCAGCGTATCATCGAAGAACACAAAGGCGAGCTGCACGAGCGGCACATCCATGCGCACCAAGCCAAGATCACGCAGCTGCGCGAGTTTCCAGACGCCGCCCATAGTTTCATACATGGGATCATCCTCCGGCAGCACCTCGCCGCTTTCAAGCTTTTTCGCAATGTAGGCATTCGCACGCTGCACGGCAGTCGAAAGACGCACGCACAGTCCGATAATGCGCTTGGTCTCGGCATCATCGGGATGCTCCGAGACATCCTCCGCCGCTTCGATGATCGCATTCATGATCGCCTGCGGTTCGGGGAGATAGTAGTCTCCGAGCTGCTTAGCCAGCGCGAGATACTGTGCCTTAGCCGCAGGATTCACCGCACTGATGCCGCGGCTGAAAATATCGCGCAGGAACTGTTCTGCCAGCGCAAGACCCTCCTGCTGCTTTTTCAGTTTTTTGGCAGCCGCACCGGTATTCGGCTTTGCAGGAGATGCAGCAGCCTTCTCTGCGCGCTGCGAGAGTTTCTCGCGCTTCTGTGCAATATCATTGGGAATCTCTGCGGAAGCAAATTCCTTTCCCGCAACAAAATCCAGCATCAGTGCCAGACAATGCTTGCAGGGGAACTGCCTGCTGGGGCAGGAGCAGCGGGAAACCGGCGGATCTGCTGAAAAATCCACCGATGCGGAATAAGGTGTTTTGCCGCTGCCTGCGCATTCTCCGAAGATGAGCGATTCATCCGCAGAAACACAGTGCGTCAGGAATTTGTTTTTATCGGAAAGCCCCTTCGCATTCTTGAATGCGGCGTCATTAACCGCGCGGTTTTTGACCCAGCCCTCCGTGATCTCATGCAGCTTTGGCATAGCGAAAACCCTCCTGTCAAAAAGCAATGATTTGGGTATATTATAGCACGTTTTTTGGCAAATTTCAAGCAAAATGCACAAAATTCAGCAAATTGACAGGGGTGATGATTTTTCGTCATTTTTCACAAAATTTCCGTTTTCAAGAGTTTCAACATTGATTGTTGAAAAACTGGGGATTTCCCGCTCCGGATTTGTGAATTTCTCCAGAGATGCGCGCCCCGCCTTGAAATTTCTCGCGCATTGTGCTATAATATATGGTGTATAAAACTGCATTGCTGAGGGATCTGAAGAAGCATCCTGTGCGCGTGCTGTTACAATATTTATCACTATGCAAGGATGTGAATATACCGATGAATTCCTTTGAGGAAGTCTACGACGCCGTAAAAGCTTACTGCCAGCAGGACGGTAAAATCGGCGAAATCGCAAGGGGTCTCTGGCTGGATAAGCTGGAACCTGTGCGTCTGGAAGGGTCAGACGCCGTTTTTTATTGCAAATCAGAGTTTCAGAAAAGCGTCGTCACGGACAACTATGCCTCCAAATTGCAGGAGGGATTTCAGAAAATCCTCGGCTTTCCGGTGAATCTCCGCCTGATTGTCAAGGAAGCAGGCAAGGAACAGCCGGAAGAGTACAACGAACAGATGAGTGAACTGGAAAATGTACTCGAAAATAACAGCAGCAACGGCGACTACGCCTATACCTTCGAGACGTTTATCGTGGGCAGCTCGAATGAGTTTGCATACGCTGCCTGCACGAGCGTTGCACGCAGCGATAACAACGATAATACGTACAATCCGCTGTTTATATATGGTCCTTCCGGTCTGGGCAAAACCCATCTGCTCACCGCAATCTCCCACGAGATGAAAAAGCGCAATCCCGCCCTGAATATCATCTATGTGACGGGCGAGACCTTTGCCAATGAGCTGATTGAGGCGATCTCCCAGAAGAAGGATACCTCGAAATTCCACGAAAAATACCGCAATGCAGATGTGCTTCTGGTCGATGACGTGCAGTTTATCAGCGGCAAGGAATCGACGCAGGAGGAATTCTTCCACACCTTCAATAAGCTGCACGACGAGAAAAAGCAGATTGTGCTGACCTCTGACCGCCCGCCGAAGGACATCAAAATTCTGGAAGACCGCATCCGCACGCGCTTTGAATCGGGTCTGATTACGGATATTTCCCTGCCGGATTTTGAAACGCGCGTTGCCATCATTCGGCGCAAGGCGGAATTGCTGGAGCTGAATATTCCGGATGACGTGGCAGAGTTCATCGCAAACCGCCTGAAATCGAATATCCGTCAGCTTGAAGGGGCAGTCAAGCGTCTGAAGGCGCTGAAGCAGCTTCAGAACAGTTCCCCCTCGATTTCGATGGCGCAAAGTGTCATCCGCGACATCCTGACGGACGAACAGCCGACCCCTGTGACGGTGGAACATATCATTCAGGAGGTCTCGAATCTGTACGGTGTCACGCCGGAAGATATTCGTTCCAAGAAGCGTTCGCAGCAGATTTCCAGTGCGCGCAAGGTGGCAATTTATCTGGTGCATGAAATTACGCAGATGACCCTTGCCTCAATTGGTGAAGAATTCGGCAACCGCGATCATTCCACGATTGTCTATGCCGTCAAATATGTGGACAAGAATATCAAAAAAGACAGCAATCTGCGCGAAGCGATTGAATCCATCACCAAGACAATCCGCGACGGTGCCGGAAAATAAGCTGCCGCCGGCAAATACCCTCTACCCTCATTATATTATAGTATAGGGGGTTTGTCCGCGCGGACGGTATACTATATATAATATAAGGAGCGAGTGGTTCGCTCTGCCCGAAAACTATACTATATATAATATAGCGTGGTATCCGCAAAATATAATATAGCGTGGTATCCGCAAAGACGGAAACCTGCCCCCGCGAGACTGCTTTTTGCTGTCAAGCCCTGAAAGATGAGATTTTCAGCAAAATGTTTTCCACTTCTTTGTGCGATTGACCGAAACGGGCATTTCCCGTCGGAAAATGCAAAATTAACAAGGCGGAGAATTTACAAAGCGGTTACACGGGAGCGTATGTTCGATCCCCATGTATTTCAACAGGTGTTGAATGTATAGTTGAAATACGGCATCGTATTTGCGAGGTTTTTTAGACTTTCAACAACTTTCAACCGTATAAATGTGAAAAACTTCGTGTTATACTTGCTGTATTCACATTTTCCACCGAGTTTTTCACATTTTCTCCCGCTCTCTCCACCGTTTTCACTCTCAACAGGGTGTTGAAAATAGTTTTTCACTTTTCCGGATTTTGTCAAAACCCCTGCGTGGAAAAAACAGGCGCGGATGTACCCTGCGGAATTTCAGGCTTTGCGGGATTTTTCATTTCCTGCCTGTCCGGATTCCACATTTCCACCGCCTCTACTACGACTGCTATTTAATACCTATAATCTGATAATGAATCTGTGTGCGCTTCGCGCTGTGGAGAACATCCGCGGGTGTGGAAACGCAGCGACAAAAACGAAAGAAAGGAAATCCGCTGATGAAATTTACCTGTCAGAAATCTGATCTCTATGAAGTGCTGCCAAACGTCGCAAAAGCTGCCAGCGCAAAAACCCCGATGGAAGCACTCGCGGCAATCCGGCTTTCTGCATCCGGACAGAATCTGGAACTGACCGGATATGATCTGGAACTCGGTATCCGCACCGCAATTCCGGCGGTTGTGGAAGAAGAAGGTGTACTGCTTGCAGACAGCCGCCTGTTCAGTGAACTCGTCCGCAGAATGCCCGACGGCATTTTGCAGATCGAAACCGATGATCACCTGAAAATTACCATGCAGGGCGGCGGCACAGAGTGTCAGCTTGCCGGTATGCGCGCAGATGAATACCCTGATCTGCCGGACATCGAACAGACACAGGGCGCGGTCATCCCGCAGAACCTGCTGAAAAATATGATCAATCAGACCATTTACGCCGTTTCCCTCGATGAGACCCGCCCGATTTTTACCGGCGAACTCCTCGAAATGGAAAATGATGCGCTCAATATCGTGGCGCTGGATAATTACCGCATGGCGCTGCGCACCGAACCGCTGCCCGGACAGGAAGCCATGAAATTCGTTGTGCCTTCCAAGGCGCTGCGCGAGATTGAACATCTGCTGGGCGAGGATGAGAAAAACGAACATCCCTGCGTGATCCGTCTGGATCAGCACCATGCCAGCTTTGAAGTGCAGCGATATGTTGTGTATACGCGCCTGCTTGCCGGCGAATTCATCAATTACCGCCGCAGCATTCCCGATCATTCCAAGACCGAAGTGCTGATCGGGCGCAGAGAGCTGATCGAAAGCCTCGAACGCTGCGCCCTGCTGATCAGCGAGAAGAATAAAACCGCTGTGCGCTTCCAGTTTGAGGAAGGCAAGGTGCTGATTAGCTGTCAGAATGTCATCGGCAGCGTGGATGATACCCTGAGCTGCGATATGACCGGTGAAAAACTCGTCATCGGCTTCAATAACCGCTATCTCCTCGAAGCAGTACGCGCCATTCAGGGCGACAGAGTGAGACTGTTCCTCACGGCTGCTGACCGCGCCGTCAAGGTGATGGAGGAACAGGGCGAGAATTCGATCGCCATTATCATGCCGGTGCAGGTACGCCGGTAAACTGCGTAAATACGAACAATTCACTAGAAAGGCGGATCTTTCATGGAGCATATTGATATTTCGATTCATACCCCTTTCATCAAGTTGGAACAGCTTCTGAAGCTCGCGCATCTGACCGATACCGGCGGATTTGCCAAAAGTCTGATTCAGGCGGGCGATGTCTGCGTCAACGGCGAGGTCTGCACGATGCGCGGCAAGAAGATCCGGAACGGCGACATTGTGACTGTGGACCGCTATGAGGTGCAAGTCGAAGCGCCAATCGAAGAAACAACGTAAATGCGTGTTATTTCGCTGGAAGCAGATGGCTTCCGCAATCTGCGGGAGGTGCAGATGCAGCCGGATCCTGCGCGCAATCTCATTCTCGGCAATAATGCGCAGGGCAAGACGAATCTGCTGGAGGCAATCTGGTGCTGTACCGGATGCCGGAGTTTCCGCGGTGCAAAGGAGCGCGATTTCATCCACCTGAAATCGCCCGCCATGCACGTAAAACTGCGTTTTCAGGATAGCCGCCGCGTGCAGGAGATTCAGCTTCACGCGCAGCGCGGCGAGGGGCGGCAGAAGAAAATTCTGCTCAATGGCGTCCCGCTGAAAGGCGGCAGCGGACTCTTTTCGCAGTTTCAGTGCGTGGTGTTTTCGCCGGATGACCGTGAGCTGATTCGCTCAGGACCGGAAAAACGCCGCGGTTTTATGGATTTATGCGGATCGCAGCTCTCCCCTGCCATGCTGATCTGTCTGCGCAGATTTGATCAGCTTACAGCACAGAGAAATGCGGTTCTGAAGCAGATTTCGCTCGGAAATGCGTCACTTTCTGCACTGACGGACTGGGATTTGCAGCTTGCCGCACACGGCAGCCTGCTGACCTGCCTGCGCTATGCATATTTGCAGCAGCTCGGCGCGGTCTGCACAGAGCTTTACGGACGCATCACCGGCGGCAGAGAAAAGCTGACGGTCAAATACCGCAGCAATCTGTTCAAAAATTCAGAGATTCCCAAGCAGCCGACGCCCGAAATGCAGCAATTCTATTTCGAGCAGCTTCAGAAATCTGCGCCGGATGATGTAAGGCTGGGATTTACAGGCAAGGGCGCGGGGCGCGACGATTTTTCGTGTAAAATCGGCGGGCTTTCCGTCCGTGAATACGGCTCGCAGGGACAGCAAAAGAGTACGGCGCTGGTTCTGAAGCTGGCGCAGGCATCTGTATTTTACGCCAAAAAGGACGAAACTCCTGTGATTCTGCTGGATGATGTCATGGGTGAGCTGGATGCTGACCGGCAGCGGCTGGTCTATGAAATCATCGGAGATATGCAGATTTTCCTGACGACCTGTCAGCCGGAAGCGGTGGCAGCAGAGCATGGAAACTGCGCGGTCTATCACATGGAGGAGGGCATTCTGACGGCGCAGACCTGAAAAAAGGGAGGACAGCGTATGTACATTCACCTCGGAGAGCGCATTTCGATCAACGATACGACGGTCATCGGCGTATTCGATATTGAGAACACAACCATCGGACCGGCAACGCGCGCCTGCCTGAACCGTCTGGAACAGGAGGGCAGAGTGGTGAATGTTTCGCCGGAGATGCCTAAGAGTTTTGTGATTTGCATAGAGGGCGGCGAGGAGGTTGCGTATATCTCCCCGATTTCTGCCGCGACCCTCAGAAAGCGCGCACAGACGATGTTCTGAGTGATGCACGGATAGGAACCAGTACCCGTTTCGGGTGAAATATACTGACAGAAGGCATGAACAGCGCCGTGTCAAAAAACTGTTGGGAGTACAGCGCTTATGTTTACCGGAAGGAAATGCCTGCGGGCGTTGCCTTA
>DGVV01000068.1 GCA_002395085.1 Ruminococcus sp. UBA4275
CCGTTCAACGGGTGGTTTTGATTTCAGCACTCTCCTCGCCCTGAATGCGCATATTTGAGGCAGCCGATAAATCCATTATAGAAATATTGTACAATTTTCCATTTCATTCTAGTGCATATCGACAAATTGCAAGAAAATTTCTTCTTCTTGTTCTAAAACGTGCTATAATATATGTGAACGATTTCATCTTTGGAAAGAGGTGTTTGCATGAGGATCCGGAATATCGCCGTCATTGTCATCGGACTGGACGAAGAATATCAGTACAATGTCATTCGCGGTATCAATCAGTATGCGCGGGAACATATGGTCAACATCTCCTATTTCGCAGCATTCGGCGGCGTTGTGGAGAGCCGGAAATTTGATCTCGGTGAATTCAGTATCTTCAATCTGACGAACTTCTCCTATTTTGACGGCGCTTTGCTGATGCTGAATACATTCAGTGATCCGGAAATCAAGGCGCGCATTGTAGAACGTGTCCGCGCATCCGGCATTCCTGCCGTCGCCTTTGAAACAAAGGATTACCCGGATTTCTATGACATCAGCATTGACAACTTCAAAGTCATGAAAATGCTGATCAACCATGTGATTCAGCAGCACGGGGCAAAGGTGCTGAATTTCGTCTCCGGTCCGCTTTCCAATCCGGAGGGCAAAATGCGCTATGATGCCTTCTGCGCGGCAATGGAAGAAAACGGTCTGGAAATCGACGAACGCCGCATTTTCCGCGGCAGTTTCCGCGGCTACGACGGCAAACTCGCGGCAGATGCCTTTGCAGATTCCGGCCTGCCGCTGCCCGATGCCTTTATCTGTTCCAATGACAGTATGGCGCTGAATCTGATTACTTCACTGGAACGGATGGGCTATCATGTACCGGATGATGTCATTGTCACAGGCTTTGACCATACCTTCAGCGCCCGCAATGCCTGCCCTGCCCTGACAACCGTCAAGCGGCCGCTGTTTCTCTCCGGCTATCAGGCGTGCGAAAAACTCTGCCGCCTGCTGAACGGCGAAAACCAGCCGCGTTCTACGGAACTTGACGCAGCACCGGTCTATACGGAAAGCTGCGGCTGCCCCGGAGATGCCACAGATGATCTGCGCGAATACAAAAAACGCATCTCGCGCCGGCTGGAGATCACAAACAGCAATATCCTCATGCTGAACCGTCTGACGGCAGGTCTTGCCGAAGCGGAAACGACCGCAGAGGATATGGATGTCATTGAGAAGGTTATCCGCGATATTGACTGCGAAAAATTCTGCCTCTGCCTGACCGCAAACTGGCAGGAGGCATTCTCCCCGAAAATGCCCCCGCGTGATCCGCATGGCTATTCGGAATACATGACCGCGCCGCTGATCTGGGATAAGGGCGCGCGCAGAAGCGTCGCAATCTTCAAAAGCAGCGAAATGTTCCCGGAATCTCCGCGTTCCGGCGGCAATATCTACTATTTCCTGCCGCTGCATTTCGGAGACCGCTGCCTCGGCTATTACATCGTCACGAACGGCGATTTTCCGATCTACAGCCTGCTTTGCCATACGCTGACTATGAATATCAGCAATTCCATAGAAAACATCCGCAAACTGTTTCATCTGAACCGCGCAATGGAGGAACTCAACCGCCTCTATGTGATTGATCCGCTGTGCGAAATCTATAACCGCAACGGCTTTATCAACCTGACCGACGAAATGTTCCGCGACTGCATTACGCGCAAGGAATGCGTCATCCTCAGTTTCGTGGATATGGACGGACTGAAATTCATCAACGATAATTTCGGGCATAATGAGGGCGATTTTGCGATCCGTCAGCTTGCTGAGATTGTCAAAACCTGTGCCGGCACACATGGCATCTGCGCACGTATCGGCGGCGATGAATTCATCATTTTCGCACGCGGTGCAAACGAAAACGCAGCGGAATCCCTTGCCAAAAAATTCAATGAAGCACTCACTATGTGCAATGCGCGGCTGCAAAAGCCCTATCAGCTATCCGCAAGCATCGGCAGCATCGTGACTGTGCCTTCTCAGGATGATACACTCTACGGTATGATTCGGCAGGCAGATGACAAAATGTACGAGATCAAGAAGCGCAAGAAGAATACCCGAAAATCGGAACGCCTCAGCGCTGACCCGAAGCCCGTCATCTGATGCAGCACTTGCCGCATCCCCTGCCAAACCGCATATATTCCCGCCGGATACCCTCTGAACACCAAAGCCTGCGCCGAAGATCCTGCCGCAATCTTTGCAAGATCTTGTGCGCAGGCTTTTTTCTGCTCCCAAAACTTTCAAGAACAAACATTCGATTTTCTCTTGACATTTCCCGAAAGATCTGCTATAATAGTGTTGTGAGGAACTTATGTTCTTATGAACCAATGTTCGTATTTGATCCGGAGGGAGGGATTCTGCTATGCCGCAGCCACAATACATCTGCATCGACCTGAAATCATTTTATGCCTCTGTGGAATGCGTGGAGCGCAAGCTTGATCCGCTTACAACCAATCTGGTTGTGGCAGACCCGACCCGCACCGAGAAAACCATTTGTCTTGCGGTTTCGCCTTCCCTGAAAGCCATCGGTGTGCCGGGCAGACCGCGCCTTTTTGAGGCGGTTCAGAAGATCAGAGAAGAAAATACGCGGCGAAAATTCCGTGCGCCGAACCACGTCCTGAGCGGTCAATCCTGCAATGCAGCGGAACTGGCTGCGCATCCGGAATATGCGGTGGATTATATCGTTGCGCCGCCGCAGATGCATCGCTATATGGAAGTCAGCACGCAGATTTACGCCGTATATTTGAAGTATATTGCGCCGGAGGATATTCACGTTTATTCCATTGACGAAGTGTTCATAGACGTGACAAATTACCTCGAAACATACCGCTGTACGGCACATGAACTTGCCATGCGGATGATCCGCGATGTACTGAATGTATCCGGCATCACCGCAACCGCCGGCATCGGCACAAACCTCTATCTGGCAAAGGTCGCAATGGACATTGTGGCAAAGAAAATGCTGCCTGATCAAGACGGCGTGCGCATCGCGGAACTGGATGAAATGTCGTACCGCAAGATCCTGTGGGGGCATCGGCCACTCACCGATTTCTGGCGCATCGGCAGCGGTACGGCACGGCGGCTGGAATCGCAGTACATTTACACAATGGGCGATCTTGCGCGCTTTTCAGAATCCGGTGAGGATAAACTGTTCCGGCTGTTCGGCGTGAATGCCGAGCTGCTGATCGACCACGCATGGGGCTATGAACCGTGCAGAATGCACTCTGTCAAGCACTACCGTCCGCTGCGGCACAGCGTCTCGCAGGGACAGGTTCTATCCTGCCCGTACAGTTTTCAAAAGGCACGGCTTGTCTGCATGGAGATGATTGATCAGCTTGTGCTGGATCTCGTGCGGAAGCATCTTGCGGCAGATACAGTTGAAATCGTCATCGGCTATGACCATACAGGCATTCCGGAAGACTATACCGGTACGCTCACGCGCAATTATTATGGCAAGATCGTACCAAAACCGGCACACGGTCTGCGGCATCTCGGCAGGCAGACATCCTCTGCAAAAATCATCTCCGCCGCTGCGGCTGAAATCTTCGATGAGGCGGTACATCCCGACCTGATGGTGCGGCGGATCAATGTCATCGCGGAGAACGTCATCCCTGAAGAACTTGCCGCAGAACAACCCTTGCAGTATGGGCTGTTTGATGACATTGATGCACTGGAACGCCGCCGCGAACAGGAAAACATCCGGCTGAAAAAAGAACGCAGCCTACAGGAAGCCGTGCTGTCCATCAAAGGCAGATTCGGCAAAAATGCCGTTCTGCGCGGCATGAACTTTCAGGAGGGCGCGACCGCCCGCGAACGGAACGGGCAGGTCGGCGGACACAGGGCATGAGGTGAACAGCATGAATGAACTTTTACTCCGCAGCATCAGCATCGACTGGACAGCAATCGCGGCAGACAGCTATCTGCGGACAATTCCCGCGATTGCGTCTGCGGATGCGGTCACGCTGCATAAACCAGTCACATTTTTCGTCGGGGAAAACGGTACGGGCAAATCTACCTTGCTGGAGGCTGCTGCCGTCGCAAGCGGATTCAATCCGGAGGGCGGTTCGCGCAATTACAGCTTCTCGACCTACGATTCCCATTCCGAACTGCACAGCGCCATCCGGCTGACAACCGGTTACCGCAAGGCAAAATGGGGCTATTTTCTGCGCGCAGAAAGCTTCTATAACGTCGCAACTGCCGAGGAGGAATACAGCAAACTCGCCCCTTCCGGTCCGGAGTATTACCACAGGCGCTCTCACGGCGAGAGTTTCATGCTGCTGGTGCAGAAACATTTTACCGGAAACGGACTGTATTTTCTCGATGAACCTGAAGCTGCTCTCTCCCCGCAGCGGCAATTGACCTTGCTGCTGGAAATTGCGCGATGCGTGAAGGCAGGCGCACAGTTTCTCATTGCGACGCATTCTCCGATTCTGATGGGTTATCCCGATGCGGAAATCCTCAGCTTTGACGATGGGACTATCCTCCCCTGCCGCTATGAGGATACCGCAAGCTATCAGGTGACAAAAATGTTCGTCTGTGACCGCGAACAAATGCTGAAGCGACTGGAGATTGAATAACATGGATGATTACACTGATATTCTGACGCACCCACGGCATAGTTTGCAGCATCACATCCCGATGAAAGAGGAATCGCGCGCGGCACAGTTTTCGGCATTCGCTGCGCTGACAGGCTACGACGAGGAAATCAGTGAGACCGCCCGCCTGACCGATTCCCGTGATGCACTTGCAGAAGATGATCTCGCAGAACTGGATGCGGCATTCCGGCATCTGCTGGAGGCTGCTCCGGAACATCCGCGTGTGACACTCGTCTATTTTCTGCCGGACGCGCGGAAAAACGGCGGATGCTATACCGCATATACGGGCTGTTTCCGGCATTTTGATGCCGCCGCACGCATCCTGAAATTCACAGACGGCAAAGAAATCCCGATGCAGGCGGTCAGCCGCATTCTCCTTTGAGAAACACACTGCCCCGAAGCGCTTTGGTACGCTTCAGGGCAGATCGTTTCTATACGAATTACAGCTTGGAGTAACCGAAGCTGTTGATGAGTGCATCCACCTTGATGCCGTTCCGGCACATCGGGCAGGCGTTTGCAGGATAGTTATCGTAGTGCGGGAGATCCGCATCCGTGAACAATGCATTCACCTTGATGCCGTTCACTTCTTCAATTGCGGAGAAGATTGCACCGATTGCAACCAGATCGCCGCTGTAATACTGGAGGCAGTCGATTGCACGGTTAATGGTCTTGCCCGTGGAAGCAGAACTGATCAGCAGCAGCACATTCTTGCCCCAGATCTTCTTCTGCGTATTGTCACGGAAAATCATCTGATTGACCGCATTCATCTCCGGCGTCACCAGATTGATGTCCTGACCCTGATTGATGCCGTTCTGTGTCAGGCAATCAGCGAGGAAGCCGCCGAGAATCTCCGTACCTTCCAGACAGATCACCGTATCAATCGGCGTACCGCTGAAAGCAGATGCCAGCTCATGAGCAGATTCTTTTGCCATTTTCATGCTGGTCTTAATCGACGTCATATCAACATAATAATTGACGTGTGAGTGATTCGTTGCATAGTGTCCGGGGATAATACCGATCGAAATGCGGTTATTTCTGCCGGATTCAATGACCTGTACTCTGTCTTCCATAAAAAACAAACCTCCTGAATGCGGAGCAGAACCGTTGCTCAGCTTATATTTTTCTTATTATACCACAGAATCGCAAAAAAAGCAAGTGCCTCACAAGAAAATACAAGACTGCCCGCATCTTCCATCCGGACTGTGCGGAAATATCCGGATGATTTTGCACATTCGCAGGGCTGTTCTTCATGTATGCGATGAGCAGAAATCAAATCGGCAGCGTTCATTTTCTCCGCATCTGGTTGTACAG
The DNA here is from genome assembly GCA_002395085.1 of Ruminococcus sp. UBA4275. Classification (GTDB taxonomy): domain Bacteria; phylum Bacillota; class Clostridia; order Oscillospirales; family Ruminococcaceae; genus Firm-04. The sequence goes on from DGVV01000068.1 coordinate 5,937, forward strand.
CCAAACAAAATGATTACTTTTGCGGAATAAAAATGCGAAAATTCCCGCTTTGCATAAGATAATAGAAATTTTCTCCCTGTTTTTTCAAAAAAGGACTTGACAAACCCGAAAAAAAGTGCTATAATGATAAAGCTGAATCCGAACGGAGAGGTGTCCGAGCGGTTTAAGGAGCCAGTCTTGAAAACTGGTGATGCAGCAATGCACCGTGGGTTCGAATCCCACCCTCTCCGCCATACTGATAGCCGCATACGGATTTGCATTCACCACGGAGAAATACCCAAGTGGTGAAGGGGCTCCCCTGCTAAGGGAGTAGGGCTCGAAAGGGTCGCGAGGGTTCAAATCCCTCTTTCTCCGCCAGATGTAAAATGTCCTAGATGCGTGAAAATCAAGCATCTAGGACATTTTTCTTATGTTTTGAATTGAAAAAAATTTCCGATTTCGGAAGAATTTTTCCGTATTTTGAAGTATTTTTCAAGCCAATCGCACACGCGTGCACACGAATGCACACGAAAGCCCGCAAAAACACTGCACACAATCAGGTGTATCATGACTCTTACTCATTCAATCAAAAGCAGTGTAAGTGCGTCGATTTCGTGGCATTTCCCTTGCAAATTCCGCGTTATTCAGTACCCTCTTTCCTTTTTTCTTCGCTTTTTCCTTTTTTTAATTGAATAATCCATCAGCCCGGTCTTTTTTAACAAAAAACTCCGGGCTATTTTTATGCCCTGTTGCTGGGGGTGATGCCAATGTAAACAAGAATTTAGATCGAACTTACCCGGTGGCGTGTGCGATTTCAGCCAGATTTCGCACACGAAAATGAAAATCCATATCTTTCAGGAGGAATAATATTATGAAACAGATGACTTTGACGCTTCTTTCTATGTATGCAGCCGCAAACAAGCTCGGCTACAGCCTGCCCTTTATGAACGAGATCTGCAAGAGAGCGTTTTGGAGCGGTCGCCCGTTCCATGTCCTCAAGGACGAGAACGCAAAGTATTTCATCGAAGCGAACAGCCTTCAGCGCTACATTGACAGCTGCCCGGATCGTATTTCTTTTTCAGTGGATTGTAAATGGTCTGTTCACACCTATATCTGCTCATGATTCTTACCTCCGTTATGTTATTTCACGGTGTTCAAAAATGTATTCCGTGAAATGAAGTTGAATGATTGTACTTTAACTATGGACTTTTGGACATTTTTGTCCAAAACCCTGCTCACTTTATGGGCTTTATCATTTCAAGAACGAGCTGTGTGCCGACCTTGAAGCCCTTGCGGAACTCATTGCGGTTGGAGAGATTATGCAGCTCAATGTCCGCTGACTGGTACTCATCGAGGATTTCGTCATTGTCGGGATAGGCTTTTTTCAGTTCGGTTTCTGCCTTGACGAGCCTGTCGAGGGCTGCCTTGTATGAACCGTCCATATCTTCAATTTCGGTCAGGTGGAACAGGTCATAATCGTAAAGTTCATCGAGAATATTTCTACTCATTGTAAAACCTCCAGTTTGACTTTCATTTCATCTGAAATGAAAAAAATCCGATCAACAATAGATTTGAAAAGATACGCTGTGATGTGATTCTTGTTCTTTATTTGTTCTTTATCATCACAAAAAGTTGGCATAAAACAGAGTAAATGAGTTTATCTAACTTGCTCTGAAATGCCGTATTTTCCGCATTTTTTCAAACTTACTGAAAATCAGATAAATCAATGGGGGATTTTCAATTCCCGTACGGGTCATAACAAAAAGGCACTTGCTTCAGGCAGGTGCTTTTTTGTTTTCACAGGCAGACAGCCTCTGCTAATTTTCGTCCGATCTCCTTGACAGCATATACAAAATATGATACAATAAAGGCAACCCGCAGAATGCTGTCATTCTGCATCAAGGAGTGTGAAAAGCATGAAGATCCGCTATAATGAAGACGCTGCTTTTGTCGCAAAAATCCGCGACGGGCTGCGCAAAAAAGACGGCTACTGTCCGTGCAGACTCCAGAAAACAGAGGAAAATTACTGTATGTGTCAGGAGTTTCGCGATCAGATTGCCGATCCGGATTTTGAAGGATACTGCCATTGCCGGCTGTATTACAAGGAGAAATAAGGAGGAATTGTCTCATGGCTGTTGTACACATTGAAAACGATGCCGATTTTGCACCGGAGGTGCTTCAGGCAAAAGGTCTTGTTCTGGTAGATTTCTGGGCATCCTGGTGCGGTCCGTGCATGATGATGGCGCCGGTGCTGGATGAACTCGCCGCTGCTTATCCGAACGTCAAGGTTGTCAAAGCAAATGCAGATGCCATGCAGCAGACGATTATGGCATTCGGCATTGACAGCATCCCCTGCTTTATCCTCTTTGAGGACGGCAAAAACAAGGCGCGCACAGTCGGTGCAATGCCGATGCAGGCACTCGCACAGCGGCTGGGTCTCTCATAATCCCGCAATCTGCACGATCCATACAAAGCAAAGCCCGAAAACGGTCTCCGCGACTGCTTTCGGGCTTTTTCTTATGCGTGCCAGTGTTCGTTCATGAATTCGATGCGTGCGTTCAGCCAGTCTGCAAGCTGATTGGCGGACACCGCCTGATTTTTGCAGTATTTTGCTGCGGGAGAGAGTTCAGAGGCAACACTGTCATCCTTCGTGCTGACGCCCCAGCGTTCCTCATTGCGGACAAACGCATCCGCATAGGCAGATTTATCTGCCGCAAGCGTTTCTGCTGCGTGCGCAAAGACACCATTATCATACGCCTTTGTCCATGTTTCCCGGATAATCGCCTGATACCAGTCCTCATACATCAGAACCGCCAGCCACGGATTCACTGTCGTATAGGTATCGCCGTTCACATCCGGTACGATATTGCCCGCGTAGAATCCCTTGCCGTCTGCGCAGCGGTCTTTATTGCCGAGACCGGAATCAAAATCCCACGGTGCCTGGAAGGTCAGCCTGTGATCGCCTTCCGCGCCGAAATCTGCACTCATGAAGAAGCTTGACCAGTAAATGTCAGCATCACAGGTCAGTTCACTGATGATATACATATCCGCCAGCGACTGCACATTGACCACCGCTTCCACTGCCTCCTGCGGCGTCATGGAAGGATCAGCGACCAGCTTCTGACCGTCCGCGGAAATCCGGTATGCAGTATCCTCATAGGCTGCGGCATACATCACGCGGTAGACATTATCCACATACGCAGCGATGAAATCATGCTGCTGCTGCGAATAAATATCGCTCTTGATCGTAAAGCCGACATCTTTCTTCTGGTCAAACATTTTCCCCGGCAGGCAGGTGATCGTTTTGCCGCTGCCGCCTTCTCCGTCATAGGGTGTCAGCGGGGCATTGTCGGCGTACTCCACATGAAATTGATGCAGCGGATCTTCATTATAAAAGTATCCGTCAAATTCCAGAAAATAGCCGATGTCCGTGCCGGCGTAATCCGCTTCCGGTTCTGTGATGTCCACGCGGTCAGGATTGACCTGCTGCATTTCCGTCAGCAGATACAGTCCCCAGTATTCGCCGTTGATTGTCACCTCGACAAACTCCGCATCAGCGGCATACAGACCGTCCGGTCCCAGCAATTCCCGTGCAGCCTGCAAGGCAGTTTTATCGCGCAGCAGAGAGGCATCTTTATAGCAGGCAAGCAGCAGCCAGTTCCGGAAGGCATTTCCGTCATTCAGCCCCAGCATACTCTGCTTCTCATCGAATTTGATGCGCAGCGGCTTTTTGGGATAGTTCGTCGTCCAGTTGCCGCGCACTTTGACATCCGCAGCAGCACACAGCAGCTGCGTTGTCTCATCCTTGTCCGTCAGCGTGACGGTACAGCGCTCAGAATACGGTGCAGGCGGGATTTTATAATTCGGTGTCCAGCTTGCAATCTGTTCGGAAACGTGTTCTGCGACCGGTTTTGTCACAAAATCCAGCACATTTCCTGCCTGATTTTCCGTTTCAATCGCCAGCAGCGGCACGGTATTGAAATGCAAATCCTCTGCGTCAAATGATGTATCCGCAGAGGCAGATTCCGGCGGTTCGGTGACGGGCGTTTCCTGCGGATTGGTGTTTGTCCCCGCGCAGGCAGTCAGCAGAAATGCAGACAGCAGCGGGAGCAGAGTTCTGGTGGTTCGTTTCATCGTAAATCTTTCCCCGTTTCGTGATGTTTCTCCGGAAAAACGCACTGTTTTTTTCGCGCCGGAGACTTGTTTATTATTGTACCCCAGATCATTCTGATTGTCAAGCAAATAAATGCATAATTCAGATAAACTACAGATTCCGCTTCAGCACAGCAAAATGTCTTACATTTATCATAAGATATTAAACACTGTATCCGGATATGTCCCTTTGCAGCGCTGCAAAAACTGTGCTATAATGAAAAAAATCGGCACGCTGCACCGGAATACCCCGTTTTTACGGTGCGCCGTGCGTATTCTACCAGTAAAATATGGGGGTGATGTGCATGAGTCCTGATGTACAGCAGCTCTTATCCCGCGTGACGGAAGCAAAATCCGACAGCAATGCCGCCGACGCACTGATCGCAGACTATATGCCCTTTATCCGCTCCGAAACGGCGAAATTCCTCAAGCGCCAGCCGGTTCCGGAAGATGATGAACTCAGCATTGCCATGTTTGCGTTTTATGAAGCGATATGCAGCTATTCCAGACTGCGCGGCGCATTCCTGAAATATGCGGCACTCCAGATCCGGAGCCGCCTCATCGACAACTACCGGCGGGAAAAACGCAGCCGCGGTCAGATCTCCCTGAACGCTGCCGCAGACGACGATCAGACTGAGCTGATGGAAACCATTGCTGATCCGCATGACGAATATGATGCGCACGATATGCGGGAGGCAACACAGGAGGAGATCCGCGAACTTTCGGAACAAATGGAAACCTTTGGCGTCTCCATGACCGACATCGCGGAAAACGCACCGAAACAAAGCCGGACACTGGCAATCTGCCAGAAGGCTGTCTATTATGCGCGGAAGCATCCTGATGTTCTGGAGGAGTTTCTGCGGACAAAGCGTGTGCCGCTCGCAAAACTCGCAGAGGGTGCGGCAGTTGAGCGCAAAACACTGGAACGGCACCGGAAATATCTGGTTGCCGTGCTGCTGATCTGCACGAACGGCTACGAGATTCTGCGCGGCCATATCATGCAGGTTCTGAAGGGGGGCTCACAGGAATGAAGTATTTGGTAATGGAATGTCATGCCGGATACGCTGTTTTGATGGACGAGGCTTCGCGCTTTGTCCGCGCAGCAAATCTCCATTATGAGGTCGGGCAGACCGTCACCGACCCGATTCTGATGCAGGAGGATGCACAGCCGCAGATCCGCGTGACGCATAAGGGCGCAATCCGGATTGCCGCTGCCGCCGCCTGTCTCCTGCTGATGAGCGCAGCAGGATTCGGGTACTACCGCAGCAGCCGCACAAAATCCGTCGTCGTGGTGGTGGAGCAGAAGCGCTACGAGCTGAAGCTCAATCGCAGCGGCGAGGTCATGACCGTGCAGCATCACAGCAAAAACGGCGAGGAGATCGTGGAGAATCTCGGCGGGCAGCATCAAACTGCGGCTGCCGTGGTCAATTCGCTGCTGAAGAATTCGCTCGATCAGGGGCAGATCAGCGGCGGCGATACCGTGCAGATCTACCTTGCTGCGGAGAATGCGAAATCCTACGAAACCTATAAATCTGAAATCGAGACCGAAGCTGCCAAATTACAGCTCAATGCGGACGTACAAGGGCTGGATGCCGCTCCGGAACCGCCCGAACCGCCTGCACATGAAAACGGCACTAAGCCTGCGCCGGAAAAGGAAATCCGCAAACCCGATCCGAAGAAGGATCCCCCGCCTGCACCGGCTGATCCTTCTGCACCTGCAAACGGCAAGGAAGTTCAGGAACATACCCCGCCCGCACCGCCTGCACACGATGAGAAACCGACACCGCCGGCACATGATAACGCTCCTGCTGCACCGGTTACAGAATCCGATGCGCTGACACCTGCCGACCCGCCGCAGCCGTCTGCTGCTGTTGATCCGCCGCAGCCGAAACATGATCCCAAACAGGATCAATCGGAACAGCCGAAAAAACAGGACGAAATCACGCCGCCTGACCCCGCTGCGCCGAAAAACGATGCCGCGGACAAACCTGTCACGCCGCCCGAACCGGTTCATCCGCATCTCCCGAAGCAGGAGAATCTTCCGGATGCCGGTCCCGCAGCACCGCGTCCTGCCGGGATTCCTGCACCGGAAACGCCTGTCTCCGAAGCAGATGACCCCGCAGAGCTGATTCCCGCTGCACATCTCTTACCGCGGTAACGTCTCCCCCGTTTCCGTGGATCATCATACCTCCATCGGCAGACCGGATAACCGGTCTGCCAATTTTTTTGATATTCAGAATGTGCGTATCTTCAAGGAAATCATAGAAATTTCAAAAAATCTCAAAATTTTTTGAAAAGACCCCGCTTTTTGCCCCCGCCCCTCCGTATCCTACGACCAGAAACCAAACAAAGGGTTTCCGCTCCGGCAAGCGGAGTGAAACATCATTACACTATGAAAAGGAGTTTTGAATCATGGACACCAGAAAAAAGATCGTATCCGCAGTTGCAGCGCTGACAGTGCTGACTTCCGTCTCCGGTCTGACTGCATTCGCAGGCAGCCTCCTGAGCGATAAGCCGGCAAAGGAACCGGAGGTTGTTGCTGAAGAGCAGAAGGACGCTCCGGTCGCTGAGGAGACTGAAACAGAAGCCGAGGCTGAGGCTGAGACCGAAGCTGAGACAGAAGCAGATGCAGACGCAGAAGACGCTGCCGCTGAGGGGGAAGAAGCCGTTGATACCGAGGCAGAGACTGCACTCGAAGAGATCGCAGAGGAAGCACCGGAAGTCATCGCTGAGACGCTTGAGGACATCAAGCCTGTGAAGCCGATCAACAAGCGCGAGATCCTCGCAAAGATCGACGAGGTTTTCGATACTGAGAAGCAGGATTTCAAGGACGATGCAGCAAAAGCTGACTGGTTCGAGTTCTGCGAGCAGCTCAAGGCTGCTGAGCCGAAGAAGGGTCCGAAGGACGACAAGGCTCCGAAGGATGAGAAGGACACTCCGGCAGTTCCGGACGAAAAGGACGGCCCTGCTGTGAAGGATGAGCCGGTTGCGCCGCACGAGAAGATCGCTCCGCCTACGCCGGATGAAAAGGACGCACCCGTCGCACCGCACGAGAAGATCGCTCCCCCGACGCCGGATGAAAAGGACGCACCCGCTGCACCGGCTGAGAAGGAAGATCACGAGAAGCCGCAGCCGCCTGTCGCTCCTGAGAAGGACGACAAAGTCAAGCCGGAGCCGCCCGTTCCGCCTGTTGACGGTCCGGCAGCACATCACCATGTGAAGCCCGGCGACGAGAAGGCTGCTCCTGCTGAGGAGGAAACCCCTGCTGAGGAAGCAACTGAGGAAGCTGCTGACGCTGAGTAATCCCAATCCCTGTTTTTTCCCTATTCCCACATTCAATTTTCTTTCCTGATCCCCCGCGGAGGATGCCGCGCGGAGTTTGTCAGAGTGTCAGATCCCCCCGCTGTATGCAAGGACACATACAGCGGGGTTTTTTTTGTCCGCTGACAAATCATCTCCCCGCAGGAAAACCGCCGCTTTTTACTACACATTGTACTTTTTCTGTCCGCCGCCCTGCCCGAATCCGCAGCGCAAATTTTACACGCTGTATATTTCTAAGACACATCTACAAAGTACATATTTTATTTTACAATTTTTCGGATAACTATTGAAAATTTTTCGCGAATATGTTATAATATATACAGCGTTTTTTCGATAACAATTCGTATAATATCTCTGCAATCTATACACCCGGCGCTGAATCCTTTTTTGAGGCAGAAAGGACGTGACAATTATGAGAGGCACATATTCCGTGATCTTTGTACTGCTGATTTATGCGCTGGGCGTTTGTGCTTTGCTGGCACGACGCTCCCAGAAGCCAATCGGAAAAGCGGTTGCTGTACTGGAGCTCGCGTTGATCCCGCCTGTCATGGGTAATCTGCTGATTGTCAGCTCAGGTGACCGGCTCATCGCGATGATCGGAAGCTATGTGTATTTTCTCGGCATGGATCTGGTGCTGTATGCACTCGTCAGCTTCACGGATCAGTACTGCAAAGGCACAGGAAACGGACAAAAAAAGCCCACTGTCGTCTACATTGCCCTGCTGCTGGATTCCGTCCAGATGATCTGCAATCTGTTTTTCGGCCATGCATTCACCATTGAAGCGATTGAACTGGAAAACAAGCCGTACTTCCGGCTTGTGCCGTTAAGCGGGCAGACCTTTCACCGCATCGTGGATTACACGGTCTTCCTTGCAGTCGTTCTGATTTTCCTGCTGGCATCCGTCAAGACCACCAAAATCTACCGTGAACGCTTCTCCGTGATCCTCGGTACGATGGCAACGGTCGGTCTGCTGCAAACCTACTACATTTTCTCGCGCAGCCCCATTGACCGTTCCATGATCGGCTACGGCGTGTTCGGTCTGCTGATCTTCTATCTTGCGCTGTATTACCGCCCGCTTCGTCTGCTGGACAGACTGCTTTCCAATATCACTTCCGAAATGTCTGAGGCAATCTATGTGTTTGATCCGACCGGACACTGCATCTGGGCGAACCGGAAAGGCGCTGAACTGGCGGAGGTCAGCGGCGAAAACTATGAAAAAGTACCGGAAAAACTTATGGAACTGTTCGGTGATCCGCGGCAGGCAAGCAAACTGAACAACGTGCAGCGTTCCCTCCAGACAGAAAACGGCATACAATATTATCTGCTGGAGGAAAACAAGGTGCGCGATGAGAAAGATCATCTGACCGGCTCTTACCTGTTCATCCGCGACATCACAGAGGAACGGCGGCGCGTCAAGCAGGAACTCTATGAGGCGATGCACGATAAACTCACCGGTCTTTACACGCGTGATTACCTCTATCTGCGCATCTCCGAGGCACTCGCTGCGCATAAGGATACCCGGTATCTCATCATCTTCCTCGATGTCAAAAACTTCAAAATCGTCAATGACATTTTCGGCACGAATTTCGGTGACTACGCCCTCTGCCGCATCGCACAGTGGATTCGCGACAATGCCTGTGACCGCTGCATTTACGGCAGACTTGCCGGCGATACTTTCGGCATCTGCGTGCCGCTGTACCGCTTCAACCGGAAAATGCTCGAAACAGAACTTGCAAATTTCCGTGTTTCCCGCGGCAAGGTGGATTACCCGATTCTGCTGCACATGGGCGTTTACGAGGTCACGCCGGATACAACGGATGTCTCGGTCATGTTTGACCGTGCGCATCTGTCACTCTCAATGATCACGGATGAGTACCATACGCATATCGCCTTTTATGACGATCAGATCCGCGAGAAACTGCTCTGGAATCAGGAGATCTCCGCACAGCTTCATGATGCAATCAGGACAAGGCAGCTTTTGCCGTATCTTCAGCCCATTGCAGATGAAAGCGGCAGAGTTGTCGGTGCAGAGGCACTCGCAAGGTGGTCTCATCCGGATTACGGCTTCATGCAGCCTTCCAGATTCATCCCGATTTTTGAACAGAACGGCATGATTGTGGAGGTTGACCGCTATATGTGGCGCTGTGCCTGCGAAACCCTCGCACGGTGGCAGAAAGCTGATCTCGACCTCTTTCTGTCGGTCAATATTTCTCCGAAAGATTTTTATTTTCTGGATGTCCTATCGGAAATCAGACAGCTTGTTGATGATTACGGCGTTGACCCCGCAAAACTCCGCATCGAGATTACGGAGACCGTCATGATGAACGATGCCGAGAACCGGATGCAGATTCTGGAGGAATTCCGGCAGGCAGGCTTCATTGTCGAGATGGATGATTTCGGCAGCGGATATTCTTCGCTGAATATGCTGAAAGATATGCCGGTCGATGTCCTGAAAATCGACATGAAATTCCTCGGCAAGACAAAAGATCTTGAAAAAGCACATACCATCGTGAAAAACATCATCAATCTCTCGCAGGAACTCGGCATCATCTCCCTGACAGAAGGCGTGGAAACAGCGGGACAGTATTCCACACTCTCCGATATGGGCTGCAAGCTGTTTCAGGGATAATATTTCGCAAAGCCAATGCCCATAGATGAATTTGAACAGTTCGCCCGGATCGGGATGTACTGCGTCAGAGAACGCGCACCGCGCAGCGAAATCACGCACCACCGCGCTGAACCGGATATACAGAAACAATCAAACAAATAATCTGATACGTATGATGATTTACACAGGAGGAGAATATGGATTACCAACCAGTTGTGGACGGCATCGGAACAGCAGCCTGTGTTGTATCCGTGGAGCTGATGCCCAATGGAGACTACGGCAATATCCGGATTGTGACCGGCAATCAGCCATATATCAACAGCATTGAACATCCCTTTGAAAACGTCACCATGCTTACCAGAACATTTATCCCGAACAGCGAATATACCTGCTATCTGAACCGCGATCTCAATTTCGAGGATTCCTGCTATCAGGCCGCTGTCCGGAAGAAATGTCTGCACGCCTATGCACATCCTGCCAGATTCGATGTGTGGTTTGACATGACTTTCCTTCCGCTGTCACATCACGATGACAACACCTACTATTGCCTCTACATTATGGAGGTCAACTATAAACCGGATGCCAAACGGATGTCCACGATTTCAGCGGGTCTTGCATCTGCGGTGCTGCAAACCTGCATCAAGCTGCGCTCCGCAGAGGATTTCAAGGTCACCATGTCTTCGATCTGCACGGACATCAGGCAGATTTGCAGCTCGAAATACTGCTGTATGCTGCTGATGGATCATGATAAGCGCAGCTGCTCGGTGCTGTGCGAATCCATTGGGGAAGGCTCAGATCTGCTCCCGATGGAAACCTATCTTGATGACAATTTCTATGACATCGCAGATTCGTGGCAGGATACCATCGCCGGCAGCAACTGCCTCATCATCAAGAATCATCACGATATGGAGGCGGTCAGGGAGCGCAATCCCAGATGGTACAGGTCCATTCAGGAAGCAGGCGTGGAGTCGATTGTCCTGTTCCCGCTGGAGTTCAAGAATGAGCTGCTGGGTTATATCTGGGCGATCAATTTTGCAGCAGACACTGCCGAAAACATCAAGGAAACTCTGGAGCTGACCGCTTTCATACTGGCATCTGAAATCTACGGCTATCAGCTCATGGACAGACTGCACGTTCTCAGCTCAAAAGATATGCTCACCGGCGTCATGAACCGCAATGAGATGAATAATTTTGTGGATTCGCTGGTAAAAAGCCGTGCAGAAAAAAGCGTCGGTGTGCTGTTTGCAGACCTGAACGGTCTGAAGCGCGTCAATGACAGCGACGGACACATTGCAGGCGATACGCTGCTGAAAAATGCCGCCGCTGCCCTGCGGGAGGTCTTTGCGACCCATGAAGTTTTCCGTGCGGGCGGCGATGAATTCGTGGTCATCCTGACGGATGTAACGGAGCATGAGCTTGCGCAGAAAGAACAGCAGCTCCGGGATGCCGCCGCACATTATGAGGAACTCGCTTTTGCCATCGGTACGGCGCACGAGAGCAGCATACGGGATGTTCGCAAAGCGCTGCACATTGCGGATGAACGGATGTATGCCGACAAGCGGCACTACTATGAGCTGCACCCCGAAAAGAAACGCATCGTTGCGCTCCCGTAAATCCGGATTCAGATTATCTCCCGCAGCAAACAAACGAACCGTTCCTCCAAAGGGAACGGTTCGTCAGCTTGTAGATAAAGTGTCTCCGACGGATTTATATTGAGGGCTCTGCCCTCAAACTCCCGCTTAAGGGCTACTAGCCCTTAAGAATCCCCTATTTTGTGAACCTAGAATTTCAACGCATTTACATTACTTTTCTTATAGTGGG
>DGVV01000049.1 GCA_002395085.1 Ruminococcus sp. UBA4275
AGACACTTTATCTACAGACTGACGGGGGACTCTGCAACGCAAAGTCCCCCGCTTACCGGAATATTCAGTTTCAGCCTGCGAGCAAACCCGCCGCTGCAAATGCCGCATCCACATCTGCGGAAACCGCCTCATACGTGCATTTCCCGAAATCCACACGGTATGTGCCGATCTGCACATCCGCACCGGTATTCTCATTGCGCAGATGCAGAATGACCTCCGCCTGACCGGTGCCCTTGACCGCAATAGATGCCGAGCCGTCCGCTGTCGCCGGATCAACCACAGAACTGACCGCCGTCAGTTCACCGTTTTCATACTGCACGATTGAGAAGCGTCCCGCGGCTTTTTCCGGCAGTGCAAAGGTTATCCGGACTTCCTTTTCCGCTGTATCTTCCGCGTCGTCAGCTTTGCCGGCGGAGACCCGCAGCGTAATGACCGTTCCCGCCGCGACCTCCTCATTCGGCGCAATATCCTGTCCCAGCACCGTGCCGGCTTCCGAATCGTCCGGAACCTCCACCTTCTTGGCGATCAGATCCGCATCTTTCGCCCAAGTCTCTGCATTCTCCCATGTCAGTCCTGTGAGATCCGCGACTTTGACCATAGTCGGTTTCGCGCCCAGGCTCACCGTAAGCTGCACATAAGACCCCGGCTCCAAATCCGTATCGCCGGGCGGATCCTGCGAAATAACCAGACCCTTCTCGACCTCATTGCTGTATTCCGAGCGCTTGTCAATGAACAGCCCCTCTTGCAAAATCGTATTACTCGCCACATCGAACGTCCATCCGGTCACATCCGGCAAACAAACCATTTTTACGCCGAGTGAAACGCGGACATGAACCGTATCGCCCGCGCTGACCGGATCGCCCGCCGGAATATCCTGCATAAAGATGCGTTCGGCTTCATAGTCAGAATATTCGCGGCTGTCAACCATAATATTGAGCTTGTCGCCGCACATCAGAACCGCCTCACTGTAATCCATGCCGATCAGATCAGGCATTGTGGTCTGATCGCCCTCCGCTCTGGACGCTGCAGCTCGTGTGAATCCGACGTTTACGCCGCGCATCTTTGCAATGCCCGCAAACAGTGCAACATTGCCCAGCAGCACCAGTCCCGCGACCGCCGCCGCCACCGCAGGCCGGACAAAAAAGGAATTCTTCTGTGCCTTTGTTTCGTTGTTCATCTTGTTTTCCATGATAAAATGCTCCTCTCCGGCAGGCTCTGTGTCAACGCCCGATGTATCCGGCAGGGCAGTTTTTTCAATCAGTTCATCCTTGATTTCTCCGATTGCGTCCAGCAGATCCTTTTCGTTCATCACAACAGTTCCTCCTTCGTCAGAAATTCTGCCAGCTTTTTGCGCGTGCGGCTGAGGATGCTCTTAACCGTATTCTCCGGCACACCAAGCTCCGCCGCGATCGCTTCCACGGACATCATTGAGAAATACCGCCGCATAAAGATCTTCTGCTGCTTTGCCGGCAGCGCCGTCAGGAAGCGCTCCAGTGCATCGCGCAGGGCGATTTTATCCAGCACATTTTCCACGTTATCCGCTGCGGAGATGCAGTCCTGCAATTCCTCCAGCACCACCGGCACTTCGCCGCCGCCGCGTTTGCGGGCGCGGTCATGTGCATAGCGGTTCAGCGCGAGATTGCGCACAGTCTTTGCGAGATATGCACGGAAATACGCCGGTTTTGCAGGCGGTATCGCATTCCAGACCTGCATAAGTGTATCGTTGACGCATTCCTCTGCGTCGAGTCTGTCTCCGAGAATATGCCGTGCAATGGTATGCAGCAGCCCGCCGTAGGTACAGCTCACCTCCGTGAGTGCGCGTTCGCTGCGCCGTTCAAAAAGCTCTATAATGGATTTGTCGTTCATAGGGGTGATCACCGCCTTTCTGCGAGTCGGATGCATTCGCACCGTCCTCTGTCTATTATAACAGAAACGGTGCAGGGCAGGTTGCATCTGCGTGGAAAAATTTTGGAGACGGAACTTTACAGGTAGTCATAGCCTCATAGTCAAATGAATAACCGGATCGTTTCAATCTAAAGTTTTGGAGCAGCGCCCTGTTCGCCATCATCGCGCAGCGATACCTTTATCGACAAACAGAGCGGACAGCACACGCCGTCCGCTCTGCTGCGGTTATGATTCATCCTTTGCAGCTTCGCCTTCCTTGGGCTGGTCGATGTCCTCCAGCAGAATCAGATGCTGCACATAGGGGCTGTCCACATCATCATCCAGCAGACCCGATTGCTGCACCGGCTCTGTGACACCGAGGGTCGTGCGCAGAAATTCCGGCTCGATTTCGCCGTCTGCCACACGCTCCACAAGACGTTCTGTCACAAGCTGCCGGATCAGCCCGTAGATGACCGCAAATGCCGGCACACCGATAATCAGTCCGAAAATGCCGAACAGTCCGCCTCCCAGCAGACACGCAAACAGTTCCCAGAATGCCGGCAGACCGATCGACTGCCCCACGATTCGCGGATCGAGAATGTTCGCATCAAACTGCTGAAGCGCCACAATGAAAATCAGAAAATACAGCGCTTTCATCGGGTTTTCCATGAGAATCAGCAGCACACAGGGCAGCGCACCGAAAATCGGCCCAAAATACGGGATTACATTCGTCACACCGATGATCACCGCAATCAAAGTTGCATAGGGCATCTGCATGATCGAGATGCCGATAAAACAGAAAAGCCCGATGATCACAGAATCAATCAGCTTGCCCAGCACCGCCGTACCGAATGTGCTGTTTGCAGTGGTCATCTGATTGTCAATCCATGCGGCAGTTTTCGGCTTGCAGACCGCATACAGAATCTGCTTGAACTGCCGGATAAACCGCTCCTTGCTCGCCAGCAGATATACCGCGATGATCGTGCCGACCACCACATTATAAATGAAGCCCAGTGTACCTGCCGCGCCCGAACGCAGCACCGAAAGCAGTTTCTGCGTCAGATCAACCGGATCAATCTGCCCCGCGCCGAGTGCTGTCGCAGAGAAATTCTCGCTGATGCGGTTTAGGTATTCGCTGATGATATTATCCGCAGAGAGCAGCTTTTCGGCTTCCGCGGTCAATGTTTCGATGTAATCAGGCAAATGTTCAATTGCCGTCGAGATACCGTCCACGACCTGCGAAGAAGTTGCCGCGACCAGCAGCACGACTGTTCCGATGAACAGCAGCACCGTAATCAGCGCACTGCATCCGCGCGGAAATGTCGCCAGCCGCGGATGTTTTTGCAGCGGCTTTGCCATGAGCTTATTGAGCCGCTTTTCCATCCAGTTGACTGCCGGATTGAGCAGATAGGCGATCACGAAGCCCGCCAGAACCGGTCCGAGCGCTGAGAAGATTTTGCGCAGAAAGGCGAGTACGCTGTCTCCGTAGATCAGCGCAAAGGTCACAACGATGCATCCGCTCAACACAAAAAACAGCGTCAGCGGGCGCATCTGTGACAGCACAATCGGTTCTCGCCGCTGTCGTTTCATATTCTCCACATCCTCTCCGTTTACAAACGAAACAGGCAGGGAATCTGCCGCGCATCATGCAAGGAGTTGCATTCCTCTGATGTGCAGCCCTTCTCTGCCTGCCCTCATTTTAGCATATTCCGCTCAGATTGTCAAGACGGGTCATCGTCCTCCGCAGAAAGCCCGTAGCTGCGGTCGTAGATGTCGCCCTCATCCTCTGCATCCTCCTCCAGAATGCTCTTGTAACCGCTGGTATCCGCCGTTTTTTCGGGCGCGGAAGCTGCCGGCTGCTGCGCAGTCTGACTGCGGCTGCGCCTGCGCGTGACAATGCCCGCGATGATACTCAGCAGCGCCAGAACAATCACAACCGCACAGATCACGATGCGCATATCCAGCCCCTGGAGCTTGAAGGTCAGCCCGTTTTCCGCGGCATATTTTTTCGCAGCAGACTGTGATTTGCCCAGCAGCATAAAATCAGGAATCAGCTCATATTCTGCGGCGTTTTCTGCCGTATCCGAATCAGAACCGGCGGTTTCGCGCTCACGGTAGCCAAGCGCCTGATTGCCAATATCTGTGACTGAAAGCGGAATATACAGCTCATGCATTTCCTCACAGCCGCAGAATGCCTTGTTGCCGATGGCGCGAAGCTGCTCCGGCAGCGTCACACCCGTCAGCGATGTGCAGCCGTAACAGGCGTAATCACCAATCGCTGTCACACTCTCCGGCAGTGTCAGCTCCTTCAGCGCCGAACAATCCGCCAGCAGACTGGTCGGCACGGTATTGATGCCCGCCGGAAAATCGAAACGTTCCAGCTGACAGCATTCTGAGAATGCACCGTCACCAATGGTCTGGATGCCCGCAGGCAGATGCACCTCTTTCAGATTCAGCGCACCGGAAAACGCATAAGCCCGAATCTCTGTGACCGTATCCGGCACATCATAGGAGGTGAGGCTGCTGCCTGACGGATACAGCACGACGGTTTCGCGTCTGGCATCCAGCAGAACGCCGTTATCATCGGTGCGGAAGGCAATGCTGCCCTCCTCAACCTGAATCCGCTCCAGACCCGTGCAGGAAATGAACGCATAATCCTTGATTTCCTTGACCGATGCCGGAAGATTCAGCTCCCGCAGACTACAGCAGTTCACGAAACAGGAACTGCCGATGGATTGCAGTTTGGTCGGCAGGGTGACATCCGTAAGGGAAATATTGTAGAAGAATGTGCTGTCTCCCAGAATCGTGACCGCAGCCGGCAGACGGACTTTTTCCAGTCCGATGCAGTAATTGAACACGCTGCTGCCCATATTCTTGACCGTATCCGGCAGAGAAACCTCTCTGAGCTTCATGCAGCCGTAGAAAACACCGTCTTTGATGTCCGTCAGCGTATCCGGAATGCGCACCGTCTCCAGCGCGATGCACTGGCTGAATGCGCCTTCCTCCAGATCGGTAATGCCGTCTGCGAGGGTGACGCTTTTCAGATTGCGGTAGCCGCTGAACGCATATTCTCCGATGGCGTAGACATTCACGCCCCTGACCTCCGCCGGCACATCGACTGATTCCACATCTGTACCGTCTGTGCCGGTTACGCGCAGACCCAGCGACGTGCGCGCATATCTGAGGTGATCCTCAACGAATTCGTCTTCCGCATCCTCTGCGGAGTCCGCAGGTGCAGCGGTGGTTTTCGCAGCAGATGCATCTGTTTCTGCGGTTGTAAGGGTTGTTTCAGCGGCAGATGTCGTTTCCGCTGCGGCAGTTGTATCCGCCGCGGAAACCGGCATTGCCAATACACTCAGGCAGCACAACGCAGTCGTCAGCGCTGCACTTACAGTACAGCGGCGGCTCATTCGTCCTGCTCCTTTTCATCAGACGAAGCAGCATCGGATGCCGCTTCATCGGGTTCGGATGCATCCGCAGCATCGCTGCTGCCGGATTTCTTCTTCGAGATTCCGCTGATCACCGCAAATCCTGCCATTCCCGCCAGCGCAACACAGCAGCCGATGATGCCGATGATTCTTCCTGCGCCTTTCTTGCTGCCGGTTTCTTCCGCAGCAGTGGTCGCGGAAGTCGCCTGCGCCTGCACCTCCAGCTTCACAAACGTAAAACCGCTGCCGTTTTCCTCATCATGCGCATAGGTTTCTGCGGCAGAGCCGGCATAACCGCGAATCACGAAATCGGGATCCATAACCAGCTCATCCCCGACAATATTCCAGCCGAATGCTGTATAGCCGATGTCCGAAACGGAGCTGGGAATCGTGACCTCTTTCAGTTTGGTCGCTGCAAATGCCTGCTCCCCGATTGTGATGCAGCTATCCGGCAGCGTCACGCCGGTCAGACCCGTGCCTGCGAATGCGCCGCTGCCGATTTCCCGCACATTTGCCGGAATGATAATAGACGTCAGCGCGGTGCAGCTATTAAACGTGAACGGTTCAATGGTCGTCAGGTTATGCGGCAGATTGATCGTTTCCAGCTTAAAACAGCTTGCAAAGGCAGATGCACCGATATACTCCACGCTCTCAGGCAGCTTGATGCTTTTGAGCGTCGGGCAGTTCGCAAACGCCACATTGTCAATGCCGGTGACACCCTCCTCAATCTCCAGATCCACAGGCGATTTGCCAAGCGGATAGCGCAGCAGCGTGAGACCGTCTGCGGAATACAGCACACCGTCGCGGCTCTCGCAGAAGGTATTGCCCGTTTCCACACGGAATTCCGTCAGCACATCGCAGGCGGCAAAGGCATACGTTCCCAGACCGGTCACCGTCTTCGGAATCGTGACGGTTTTCAGGTTATGGGCGCTGGCAAAGGCGCGGTCACCCAGCAAGCAGACCGGCAGACCGTCAATCTCCGACGGAATGACGACATCCGTATCGCTGCCGATGTACGTTTCAATCTGCACAACCTTCTCATCAGCGTTATCCGAATTGGTCAGCACGGTATAGCGGTAATTGGCACTGGTGAAAACGCCGTCCTCATCCGGACCTTCCAGCGCAGTCTCACCCTCGCCCGCAGCAGGTGCTGCATCATCATCTGCCGCTTCAGTTTCCGCAGCAGATGCAGTCGTTTCGGTGGTTTCTGCGGCAGATGTTGTCTCCGCAGCCGTGGTATCTGCTGCTGCACACGGCAGCGCAGATGCAGAAAACATCAGAAATGCAGCAAGCAGCGCGGCTGCCGCATGGTATTTGCGGTTTTTCATACAAAAGATCCCCTCTCAGACATTCTCCGGCTTGATACAAACAGCCGTCCTCTGCGGCTGTAAACCCTTTTTAGCATAGCACAGAAATATGAAATCTGGCTTAAAGAATTGTGAAAAATAAAGACAGGGCGAAAATGCGGATCTCCTCCCGCGTTTCCGCCCCGTTTTCGGCTGTATTACTCGACTGTGACCGACTTTGCCAGATTGCGCGGCTTATCGACGTCGTTTCCGCGCAGCACCGCCGTATAATAGGCAATGAGCTGGAGCGGCACAACTGCCGGCATCGGCATCAGCAGATCATCCGTTTCCGGAAGGCGGAAGCAGAAATCTGCCACATCGGATTCCGGCTGATAGGAGTCGCCGCAGACAACGATGGTCTTTGCGCCTCTTGCCTTGCACTCCTTGATATTGGAGACAGTCTTCTCATGCAGCGCCTTCTGCGTATCGACGGCAATCACGGGCATACCCTCGTGAATGAGGGAGATCGTGCCGTGCTTCAGCTCGCCGGCGGCGTAGGATTCGCTGTGAATATAGCTGATTTCCTTGAGCTTCAGAGAACCTTCCATCGAGAGCGCGGAATCAAGTCCTCTGCCGATGTACAGCAGCGACTCTGCATCTAGCAGCGTCTGCGAGATTGCCTTGAGTTCATCCTTGCGTGCAAGAATGGTATCAATGCGCTCCGGCATCTCCAGCAGCAGGGAAGTCAGGCGGCGGCACTCAGCCTCGTCAATCTGACCCTTTGCCAGTGCCAGCTCAAACGCGAACAGATACATCACCGCGATCTGCACCATATATGCCTTCGTGGAGGCAACTGCAATCTCCGGGCCTGCGTGCGTATAGATCAGCATATCCGCCTCGCGCGCGATGGAAGAACCCTTCGCGTTGACGACGGCAAGTGTCTTTGCGCCGCGCTCCTTTGCAAGACGCATTGCAGCAAGGCTGTCTGCGGTCTCGCCGGACTGCGAAATAATAATGATGAGGTCGCCCTTGCCGATGAGCGGATCTCTGTAGCGGAATTCCGAGGCAATATCGACGATGACCGGCACGCGCGCGATTTTCTCGATCACGTATTTGCCGACCATGCCCGCGTGCATTGCCGTGCCGCAGGCGACGATGTAAATATTGCGGAAATCCTTGATATTCTCGTGGGTGATGCCGCACTCGCTCAGGCTCGGCAGACCGTTCTCAATGCGCGGAATGACGGTCTTCTTGATCGCTTCCGGCTGCTCGTGAATCTCCTTGAGCATGAAATGCTCATAGCCCTGCTTTTCAGCAGCGTCCATATCCCAGTCAGCGGTGAGAAGCTCCTTGCTGACAGGCTGTGCATCGAGCGTGAAGAACTTGACGCCGTTCTGATCGAGAACTGCGATTTCATCATGCTCCAGCAGATAATACTGCCTGGTGTACTTGAGAATTGCGGGAACATCCGAAGCGATGAAGCTCTCGCCCTCGCCCACGCCGACAATCAGCGGGCTTTCGCGGCGCACGGCATAGACCGTATCCGGAATATCATGGAACAGGATGCCCAGTGCGAAGCTGCCGCGCACCTGCGAAAGGGTCTTTGCGATGGCAGCCAGCGGGTCGCCCTTATAATTGGAATCGAGGAGCTGTGCCACAACCTCCGTATCGGTCTCCGAAACGAAGCTTCTGCCCTGTGCAATCAGTTCGCTCTTGATTTCCTTGTAGTTTTCAATGATGCCGTTATGCACGACGGTGACATGGTCTCCGCCGCGGTGCGGGTGCGAATTGGTATCCGAAGGCTCGCCGTGGGTTGCCCAGCGGGTGTGACCGATGCCGACCGTACCCTGCGGTGTTCCCTCCTTCTTCATTTTCGCGGAGAGATCCGCAAGACGCCCCTTGGACTTCTCCGTTTTCACGATCCCGTTCTCAAAAACGGCAATGCCCGCAGAATCATAACCGCGGTATTCAAGCTTGGAGAGCGCACTGATGAGAACCCCTGCACAGTCGCGCTTTCCGACATAACCGACAATTCCACACATAATCGTCAGATTCCTTTCTTTATTCTATATAGGCAGCAAAAAAAGCCGCGCCGCTGCGGGAGAGCGCATCCCCCGCAGGGCTTTTCACGTTATATTCTATCATATTTCCCGCCCGATTGCAAGCTTTTTGTCAAGTTCCGTCAAGTCAGCTATATTTTTGAATTTGGTACAGGCTGTTTTTGCAATGATTGATGCGCTGCCGCATTACCCCTGAATTTTCCGTGCTTCCATGTAATAGCGCTTGTCGGCAGCATGACCCATCGAGAAGGTCTTGCGGGGGAGTGCGCCGTCTGCGATGACAGTCGGGAACAGCTCCGATTTCTGCATATCCGGCAGGAGAATGCCCATCGAATTTGCTTCTTTTGCGAGATTCTCCACGACATCTGCACCGTGGATGTAGTCGATCTTGCCGCCGTTTGCCTTGAGCCACGCATCGAGGAAGCTCTGCACGCTGCCGACGGTCAGATTCGAGGTGGGCTTGCCGATGTAGTAGGTCGTCTTTGCGCCGTTCAGGATGACCGTGAATGCCTGCCTGCCGGCTGCTGCATCGGTGCTGAGGGCGAGGGCATCGGTCATATCGGCAAGGAGCTTCTGCGCGTCGATCTGCTGGAGAATGCGATGGATTGCCTCAAACTCCAGTGCCGGGCTGTGCAGATTGACCAGCTCAACCAGTGCATAGCGCATCGGGGCATTTTCGGTATCGGCGCCCGGATTTGCAGCCTTCCACTCCTCGTAGAATGCCTTTGCGGTGGCGAGGGAGTGGTTGCCGTCGCCCATTGCATAAACCAGCGGATGCTCACTGCCGGACTGCGTGCTGAGTGCTGTCAGGGCATCGAGGATGCGCTGCTGCTCTGCTTCCGGCACGAGCCAGCCCTTGATCGAGCCGCCGCCCTGCATCAGCTTCGTATCGTAAACCTTTTCGAGCGATTCAGTCTGCTCACCCAGCGGCTCAATAACGGTTTTCTGCGTATCATCAAGCAGAATCATGATGTGCGGCAGCTCCAGTGCAGCACCTCTGCGGATGCGGACGCGGGGCGGAATGCGTTCCGGCACGGTCGCTTCCGTTGCGCGGACAGGCGACACCGAACCCTTGCTGTAATCGTACTGTTCGAGGTCGATCTTGCCGACCAGACCTGCGCGCATTTTGCCGTCGCTCTGGATGCGCTCCACGTAGATCATCGCGTTCTTGTACTCCTCGAACACATTGCCGCTGAGATACTCCTGCATCGTCTGCTGAATCTTCGCAATGCGGTCTGTGACATCCGCATCCTCCAGATAAACCTCCGGCAGGATCAGACGCAGCGCAGAGGGCTTTTCCCCTGCAAGACGGTCGGTCTCTGCCCAGTAGGCAGGCTCACCGGTGTACTGATCGCAGGCGCAGACCGCCCACACATCCGAGAGATTTTCCTTGCGCGGCAGCAGAATATCCGCTGCACTGAATGCTGTTTTCTGGTTCATAATTTAATCCTTTCTGCGCGGCTTTTGCGCCGCATAATTTTGTACATGACGGAAAAAAACGGAAAAGGTGTTTACAAATCAACGGGATTGTGTTATAATAGAAGTCAACAACAACCCGTTGCAAAACCAAATGGAAAGGAACTTTGGAATGCTGCACGAAAAATCATGCGGCGCGATCGTGTACCGGCGGTTTCACGGCAATATCGAGATTCTGCTGATCAAACACGTCAACAGCGGCCACTGGTCGTTTCCAAAGGGTCACGTAGAAGGCGATGAAACGGAACTGGAAACCGCGAGACGCGAGATCAAGGAGGAAACCGGACTGGATGTCATTTTAGATCAGACCTTTCGGGAAACTGTATCCTATTCGCCGAAGCGCGATACCCAGAAGGTGGTCGTATATTTCCTTGCACTGGCACGCAATTATGACTATGTGCCGCAGGAGGAGGAGATCGCTGAAATCCGCTGGGTGGACATTGTCCGCGCAAACCGTCTGCTGACCTATGAAAACGACAAGACCATTGTTGCAAAGGCGCGCGCCGCCATTAAACAGAACGGTCACAGTATGTGAGAGAGGGGGAGAGCTTTGGCTCTCCTTTCTTTTTTGCGCGGATGTATTATGCAAACAATGCCGTCCCCGAAAAAAGCCGCGGCGGCGTTTCACAGGGAAGCTTTCGCACGAATAACCCCTCCGTCAGCTTGTAGATAAAGTGTCTCCGACGGATTTATATTGAGGGCTCTGCCCTCAAACTCCCGCTTAAGGGCTACTAGCCCTTAATAATCCCTTTTTTGGAACAATATAAAAAAGAACGTATTTGCTATATTTCACAT
>DGVV01000024.1 GCA_002395085.1 Ruminococcus sp. UBA4275
AATCCGTCGGAGACACTTTATCTACAGACTGAAAAAAGCCTTCCTTGAAAGAGAAGGCTTTTTTACGCAATTGTTCACATTTCCGTATCATGGGATTCTTAAGGGTCAGTGACCCTTAAGCAGGGGCTTGGGGACGGAGTCCCCATTTATAATCCATCGGAGACACATCTGTCCCCGCCCGCAAAAATCGAATACATTTGCGCAAAACACCCCCTTGCTTTTTCTGTCAAGATATAGTATAATAGTCTTAGCTATGTGCCGTAAGCTGCACAGCAGAAAGGAAGATGAATCACATGGACGATTTGCTGCTGAAAAATTTGCAGATCCATGCCTGTCATGTCCGTATGGGCATCATCGAGGGCGTGTATCACGCAAAGTCCGGACATCCGGGCGGGTCGCTCTCCATCGCAGACCTGCTCACGTATCTCTACTTTACCCGCCTGAACGTTTACCCCGATCAGCCTGATCTGCCGGAGCGTGACCGCTTTGTGCTGTCGAAGGGCCATACTGCACCTGCCCTCTACGCAACCCTCGCGGAGAGAGGTTTCTTCCCTATGGAGGAGATGAAGTCCCTGCGCCATATCGGTGCAATGCTTCAGGGTCACCCCTGCATCACCATCCCCGGCGTGGATATGTCCTCCGGTTCGCTCGGTCAGGGCATCTCGGCTGCCTGCGGCATGGCGCTTGCCGGCAAGCACAGAGGCGATAATTACCGCGTCTATACCGTTCTCGGTGACGGCGAAATCGAGGAAGGTCAGGTCTGGGAGGCAGCCATGTTCGCTGCACATTACGGCCTCGATAACCTCACGGCAATCATCGACAACAACGGCCTCCAGATCGACGGCAAGATTACGGAAGTCTGCTCGCCGGAACCGATCCCGGATAAGTTCGCTGCGTTCGGCTGGCACGTCATCACGATGGATGCACATGATTTCAATGACATTGACCGCGCATTCCGTGAGGCGGAGCGCGTCACCCAGCAGCCCGTCGCAATTATCCAGCACTCTATCAAGGGCAAGGGCGTTTCCTTTATGGAAAATCAGGTCGGCTGGCACGGTACTGCACCGAACGCTGAGCAGTACGAAAAGGCAATGGCGGAGCTGACCGCTGAGCTGAACAGATTGGAGGCGCAGGCATGAGCGATGTGATCAAGAAGGCGACGCGCGAGAGCTACGGTGAAGCCCTCGTTTCGCTCGCAGAAAAATATCCGCAGCTGATCGTGCTGGATGCCGACCTCGCTGCTGCTACCAAAACCGGTATTTTCAAGAAGGCTTATGCGGACCGCTTCTATGACTGCGGCATCGCAGAGGCAAATATGATGGGCGTTGCGGCAGGTCTCGCGGCGGCAGGCATGATTCCGTTTGCTTCCTCGTTCGCAATGTTCGCGGCGGGCAGAGCATTCGAGATTGTCCGCAATTCCATCGGCTATCCGCATCTTAATGTCAAGATCGGTGCAACCCACGCCGGCATCTCCGTCGGTGAGGACGGCGCAACGCATCAGTGCTGCGAGGACATCGCCCTCATGCGCACCATTCCGGGCATGACGGTCATCAATCCCGCGGACGATACTGAGGCGAAAGCTGCTGTTGCGGCGGTCATGGAGCATGACGGCCCGTGCTATCTCCGCTTCGGCAGACTGGCTGTGCCGGTCATCAATGATCCCGCAACCTACAAGTTTGAGCTTGGCAAGGGCGTGCAGCTTCGCGACGGCTCTGATGTCACGGTTGTGGCAACGGGTCTCATGGTCAATGAAGCGCTCATCGCGGCGGAGACGCTCGCTGCGGAGGGCATTTCCGTCCGCGTCATCAATATCCACACGATCAAGCCGCTCGATACTGAGATCATCTGCAAGGCGGCTGCGGAGACCGGTACGATTGTCACCGCGGAAGAACACAGCATCATCGGCGGTCTCGGTTCTGCGGTTGCAGAAGCGGTCTGTGCGTGCTGCCCTGTGCCGGTGCGCAGAGTCGGCGTGAACGACACCTTCGGTCATTCCGGCCCGGCGGTTGAGCTGCTCAAGCAGTTCGGTCTGTCCGCAGAGCATATCGCTGAGGTCGTCCGCGAGGCGGTCAAGGCGAAATAATAACGTAAACCTCATCACGAATGCGCAGTTCCGTGCGGGCTGCGCATTCATCCATATAGAACGGAGCATTGCTATGAATTTTTCTGAACTGCGGCAGCAGTATCCGGAATTTGAATTTCACGCCTTCGACGTTGCTGCGAAGCCGGATGCATTGGAGATCACATACCGGTTTGAGATCAAAGGACTCTGCAAATTTGAGCCGAAATGGAGCATTCCGTGTACAAATGCAGAAGATGCGTTTGGCAGCTCCACGCTGCTCCGGATGATTTTCTCGCTGGGTATGGCAGAGCTGATCTCCTACTGGAAAATCACCTGCTCGCCGGTTGTGCGAATCGCCTGCGGCAGACTGACAGAGGAACAGGCGGAATGGTGGAAGCGGCTGTATTTCGGCGGGCTTGGTGAATTCTTCTACCGCAACGGCATCGAAACCGATGCGGATTCATTTATGCAGCTTGAATTCATCGGCAGCAGAATTCCGGTGATTCCCTCAAAGAAATTTCTCTCCGGCAAGCTGATTCCGGTGGGCGGCGGCAAAGATTCCATTGTCACGCTGAATCTGCTGAAGGATCAGCTTGATGATGCCTGCGCCTTCCAGATCAACCACCGCGATTCCTCGGAACAGGCGGCGCTGCTGGCGGGCATCCCGAAAGCGCGCATCCTCGAACCGAAACGCACCCTCGATCCCAATATGCTCGACTGCAACAAGCGCGGATTTTTGAACGGACATACGCCGTTTTCCGCGATTGTCGCGTTTTCTTCCGTGCTGACGGCCTATCTGCACGGGCTGAAAAACGTCATCCTCTCGAATGAGTCTTCGGCAAGCGAATCGACTGTTTCAGAGGCGGAGGTCAACCATCAGTATTCCAAGAGCTATCAGTTTGAGCGCGATTTTGCCGCATACGAGCGCGATTATCTGAAATCCGGTGTGCGGTATTTCTCGCTGCTGCGTCCGCTGACCGAATTCCAGATCGCACGGTATTTTGCATCCCTGCCGGAGCAATATCATCATATTTTCCGAAGCTGCAATGCCGGCGCAAAACAGGATAAATGGTGTGGCCGCTGCGCGAAATGCCTGTTCGTCGCCGTGATTCTGTCTCCGTTCCTGCCTTATGCGAAAATCACGGAGCTGCTGGATTCTGACATCATGAATCTGCCGGAGATGCGCAGCGTTTTGCAGGAGCTTTGCGGTGCGCTGCCCAATAAACCCTTTGAATGCGTCGGCAGCCGGAATGAGGTCAATCTTGCACTCTGCCTCGCCATCGCACGGGCAGAGAAAAACGGCGATTCCCTGCCGCTGCTGCTTGCAGATTACAAGGCTTCGCCGCTGTATGAAAAATATAAGGATCTTGCTCCCGCTTTCGGGCAGGAATGGGACGACTGCCACAATCTGCCCGCGGAGCTTGCTGCGCTCGTAAAGCGCGAATGCGTCGAGCGCTTCGCCTGAGATGGCGCGCCGCAAACATAAGATCCGGCGGGGGCGCATCGCGGAACGCGGCACGGTTTCCAATTCCGGCTGCATAGCTGTGGTCGGCACAGCAGGGCTCATCTTTTTTACCGTTGTCCTGCTGCTCAGCATCCGGACGGCCTCCGGCATTGCCGATATCCTGATCTTTTCAGGCTTCGATGCCCTGAGCCTGCTGCTCCTGCTGTCTGCAAACTGGCGCATCGACTTTGACAGCAACGGCTTTACGCACCGCAATATACTCCGGATTTCACGGCGGTATTCGTGGTCGGATGTCACGAAAATCAGGCTGTTTCGTTCCGGTACAGAAACGGATACACTGATCTGCGCCGGACGGCGGCACATTCTGGTGGACAGCTTTGCGCTGGGGCGGCATCCGTTTCTGCGGCTTCTGCGCATCCGCTGCCCGAAACAATATGAACGGGCGCTGCACCGTTCCCGCAAGGCATAACACAAGACCGGTACGCTGCGGCATACCGGTCTCAGTCTGTAGATAAAGGTATCGCTGCGCGATGATTATAATGGGGCGCT
>DGVV01000022.1 GCA_002395085.1 Ruminococcus sp. UBA4275
CTGAGCCGGGGGTTTTCTTTGCCAACAAAAGCGGAGAACCTTTTGACGGGTTCTCCGCTGATTTTGCATTTTATTGCAGCATTTTCGTCAGATCGAGCAGCAGCTCGCGGCACTCCGCATCGCTCAGCTCATTCACATGGGTCTTGGCAAGCTGCGAAAGCACCTGTGCATCCGCATCTGCGGAAAAGCTCATCTGACCGGCATTTTCCGCCGCCTGACGCGCAGCGTGCGCTTCCTTTTCTGCACGGCTCTGTTCTTCCAGTTCGGCAAGCAGCGTCTTGGCGCGGTTCGTAACCGCCGTGGGCAGACCCGCCAGCTTTGCGACCTCAATGCCGTAGCTGTCATCCGCCGCACCTGCCACAATCTTGCGCAGGAAACGAATCGTATCCCCGTGCTTTTTCACGGCAATACTGAGATTTTTCACGCCGTCGCACTGACCTTCGAGCATGGTCAGCTCATGGTAATGCGTCGCAAAGAGCGTTTTGCAGCCGATCTTTTTGCCCGCGATGTACTCCGCCACCGCCCGTGCAATGCTGATGCCGTCGAAGGTCGATGTGCCGCGCCCGACCTCATCCAGAATGACAAGGCTGCTTTGCGTGGCGCGCTTTAAGATGTTCGAGACCTCGTGCATCTCAACCATAAAGGTCGATTCGCCCGCGGTCAGGTCATCCGATGCGCCGACGCGCGTGAAAATCGCATCCACGACTGAGATTTTCGCGTAGGATGCCGGCACGAAGCTGCCCATCTGCGCCATCAGCACGATGAGCGCGGTCTGCCGCATATAAGTCGATTTACCGCTCATATTCGGGCCGGTAATGATCGCGAGACGGTTCGATTTCTGATCGAGCAGCACATCATTCGGCACAAACACCGAATCGCTGAGCATCTGCTCGACAACCGGATGCCGTCCGTCGTGAATCTCAATGCGCCCGTCTACGGCAATCTCCGGCTTGCAGTATTCGTTTTCGAGGGCGGTCATGGCGAGGGAACAAAGCACATCCACCTGTGCAACCGCCGCTGCGGTCTCCTGCACTGCCGTAAGCTGCTGCGCAACAAAATCACGCAGCTCCGTGAAAATCACATTTTCGAGGGCGAGTGCCTTATCCTTCGCGCCGACGATGGTATTCTCAGCATCGCGCAGCTCCTGTGTGATGTAGCGCTCGCAGTTGGTGAGCGTCTGCTTGCGGATCCATTCCGGCGGCACCTGCTCATAGTATGACCGCGACACTTCGAGATAGTAGCCGAAAACGCGGTTGTAGCCGGTTTTGAGGTTCTTGATGCCGGTGCGCTCCTTTTCGCGCTGCTCAATCTCCGCGATGAGATCTGTGCCGTGGTTCATGGCGTGGCGGAAACCGTCGAGTTCCTCGTGGAAGCCGTCGCGGATGACGCCGCCGTCCTTGACGGTAATGGGCGGTTCATCCACCAGTGCGCGCTCAATCAGGTCGCTGATTTCTGTCAGCGGCGAAATCTCACCTTCCAGTTTCGTCAGCAGCTTCGACTGCGTCAGCCCGCGGAGCTGCGCCTTGATCTCCGGAAGCTGCAAGGCTGTCTGCGAGAGCGCCTTGAGGTCACGCGGGGTTGCCTTCTGGAACATCACACGCGACATGAGCCGTTCGAGGTCAAACACTTTATCCAGCAGCGTGCGCAGTTCGGTCATCGCCACAGAATTCTTCATCAGCAGTTCCACCGCATTCAGGCGATCCATAATGCGCGCAGGCGCAGTCAGCGGCTGCTCCATCCATGTGCGCAGCATCCGTCTGCCCATCGCGGTCTCGGTCTGGTCGAGGACTCCCAGCAGCGAACCCTTTTTCTCGTGCGAACGCAGCGTTTCGGTGAGTTCAAGATTGCGCCGTGCAGCACTGTCCAGCCCCATGACGCTGTCCTTGCCATGAATCGTGATCTCGGTAAACCGCCCGACCAGCGCGCGCTGCGTCTCCGCGATATACTGGAACAGTCCGCATACAACCGCGGCATCAGAGCCGTTTTCCGAGATGCCAAGCGCGGTGAACGAATCCGCCGAGCATTGCTTCAGGACGGTCTCACGCTGTTTTTCGGGTGCAAAGCAAATGTCATCGCGCAGCGTGACCATGCAGGTCGTGCGCGTTTTGAGAAAGTCCGCAACGGGCTTGTAATCGAGAAAATCTTTGGTGATGAGCAGCTCCGAGGGATGATAGCGGTCGAGCAGGCTGATGAGCTCATCCGTGCGCGATTTGCCCTCCAGACGGTGCAGATTGACCGCGCCGGTCGAGATGTCGGCAGCGCAGAAGGCAATTTCCTCCTCTTTGCTCCAGACCGCTGCGAGATAATTACAGCTTGATTCATCAAGCATACTCGATTCAATCAGCGTACCGGGCGTCACCACGCGGATGACTCCGCGCTCCACAAGACCCTTTGCAAGGGCGGGATCTTCCATCTGCTCACAGATCGCGACGCGGTAGCCGAGATTGACCAGCCGCTTCAGATATTGCTCCACGCTGTGATACGGCACGCCGCACATCGGGGCGCGGGTCGGCAGACCGCAGTCTCTGCCGGTGAGCGTCAGCTCCAGCAGCTTCGAGACGAGGATTGCGTCATCGAAGAACATCTCATAGAAGTCACCGAGCCGGAAAAATACAATCGCATCGCCGGACGCATCCTTGACCGCAAGGTACTGCTGCATCATCGGGGAGAGCTTGCTGCGGTCGATTTCGCTGTTCATCAGCAGCAACCCGCACAGCCGGAGCAGTTGCCGCTGCACCCGCCTGCGATTGCATTCGGATCATAGCTGTCGGGATCCTGTCCCGCAGCGCTCATCGCAATGACACGGTTGATGCCGTCGAGGAGCTGCTCAAACCGCGCACGCGCCGCCTGATAGTCGATCATGCTCTGTCTGGACATGATCTTGCTGTAGGTTTCCTGCACAGAATCATTGAGCGCCGCAAGACGGTCAGTATCCTCCTCGCCGGAATCCTCTGCATTGCTGAGGTCGAGCCGCTTCTGATTGAAGTCTGCGATCAGCGTTTGCAGTTCAGTATCGTTGTCGTTGTCAAGCGTTGCCTTCTGAAACGCCAGATAGCGTTCATCCTTTTGCAGCTCCTTGCCGAGCTGCTTTGCCATTTCCATGAGATCTGCCATATCATTTCTTTCCTTTCAGAGATACAGTTCATTGACCGGAAGCAGGGGTGCGGTGCGGCTTTCTCAGCAATAGCCCGCCCCCCGGAATTCCCAGCCGCCCTCCGGCGTATGCGAGAAGATCCATCCGTAATTCTGCTGTGTCATGCCGTTGAAGGTCGCTTCCGAAAACATTTTGCTTGTTGTGAAATCCGTCTTGATGACAATGACGTCATCGGCAGATTCCGCGCCGAACGTGTACCGGTTTTTCATTTCCTCCAGCGATGCCGCATCGTCATAGCGCATATTCGTCATGACGCAGCCGTTCAGTTCCCGGAATCGCGAGCGCACCATGCCCATTACCTTGCGGATGTCGTCATTGCTGTGCGTATTCGTGCTGCTGTTGCCCTTCTCCACACGCGCAAACATCGAAACGCCGCTTGTGCCGTGAATCACAGTGCAGACCAGTGCGCCCAGCATCACCAGAACTGCACCCTGTGAAAGCCGTCTTGCCTGTTTTTCGTTCATCATAATCATCGTCTCCTTACTAAGGCAACACCGCACAAAGCCCGCCTGACGGCTTGGCGGCGCATCTGCTTGCATCTTTTCCGTCATCTTGCACAGAAATTCCTTGCTGGGCGCCAGCCCAGCGGCGTCATTTCTATACAATCTGACAAAAAATCTGACTGCGCATCTGCACC
>DGVV01000106.1 GCA_002395085.1 Ruminococcus sp. UBA4275
TCAAGCGATTCGAGAGACGGGAGTTCCTCAGTGGTTTCCTCAGCAGATGCCTCCTCGGTTTCCTCCTCTGCAAGATCGTCAAGCGATTCGAGAGACGGGAGTTCCTCAGTGGTTTCCTCTGTAAATGCTTCCTCTGCTTCACTCTCGAATGGAATGTCACGCGAAAGTGTTTCCTCAGAAATTTCAGTTTCAGGCTCAGCAATCTCATCGGCCACAGGTTCAGGTGCTGCAATTTCCTCGACAACAGGCTCAGGTTCCGCAATCTCCTCGACAACAGGTTCAGGCTCTGCAATCTTCTCGACAACAGACTCAGGTTCTGCAATCTCCTCGACAACAGGTTCAGGTTCTGTAATCGCCTCGACAACAGGTTCAGGTGCTGCAATCTCCTCGGCCACTGGTTCAGACTCTGCAATCTCCTCGACAACAGGCTCAGGTGCTGCAATCTCCTCGGCAACAGGCTCAGGTTCTGCAATCTCCTCGACAACAGGTTCAGGCTCTGCAATCGCCTCGACAACAGGCTCAGGTGCTGCAATCTTCTCGACAACAGGTTCAGGCTCTGCAATCTCCTCGGCAACAGGCTCAGGTGCTGCAATCTCCTCGACAATAGGCTCAGGTGCTGCAATCTCCTCGACAATAGGCTCAGGTGCTGCAATCTCCTCGACAACAGGCTCAGGTGCTGCAATCTTCTCGACAACAGGTTCAGGCTCTGCAATCTCCTGAACCACAGGCGACGGCACGAGCGACTGAATCTGTTCGGCACAATCCTCGCTCCAGAGCAATTTCACACGCGGATAAATCCGGTGCAGCTCAACAGAACGATCTGCAAATTTGTACGGAAGTACGATTGTTTCCAGGGAATCGCAGCCGATAAACGGATTCTGACCAAGGAATTCCAGCGACTGCGGCAGCACAATCGTTTTCAACTTCGGGCATTCGCAGAATGCCTCCGGCATAACAGCACGCAGACCCTCTCCGCACACCACTTCTTCCAGATTCTGAATCTGCACAAATGCCTTTGTTCCGATCATTTTCGCACTGCACGGAACACGGACAGAATGCAGTTGATCCTGACTCAGCAGACCGTGATACATGAACGAAGCAATCACCTGATAGCCTTCCGGAATGCGCAGAACACCATCCACCGCCTGAATCTCAGCAACATCAGAAGATGTCAGAATCCATGTACTTTCAGCGGTAAGCTGACGCACACGAACAGGCCGCGCATTGCCAATCGACACCAGTGTCTGCGGCTTATCCATAAAGAGAACCGCCGCCGTATCGCGGTCAAAGTCCTCCGGCAGAAAAACATCGCGGAGTCGCTGACAGTCATAGAAGCAGCCATACTCAAATTCGTTCAGTGCTTTCGGTACGATCAGGGTCAGTAAACGGGTGTTGACACCGAATGCATAGCTGCAAAGGCGCTTCACACCAAGCGGAATCTCAAATTTCGTCTGATTTGCCATTTCGGTCAATGCGCCCTGTCCGATCACCGGATGTGCGCGCATTTCCTTCACGCGGTCATTGAAGGTTGCACAGCTATCGGACATTTCTTTCGTAAAGACGCGCTGTTCTGCCGCAGGATGCAATTCCGGTGCAGCAGCGGCAAGCAATCCTTCAGAAGGCGGATTGGTAAACGGCTTCACCGCAGTATCCGTGAATGTCACGCTGATTTTGACAGGACCGTCCAGAATATCGGGCAGTTCTTCCTCAAAACGGCGCGGGCATTGCAGGCTGACCAGATTGGTACAGCCGGAAAGCGCCAGAAAACCGAAATACCGGACAGATTCCGGAACATTCAGATTGATCAGCGTATTACAGTTGGAGAGCATATTCTCCGGAATGGTACGCAGCGTTTTCGGCAGACGAATCTGCTCATAATTGCAAGGCTGTGCAAACGCGAACGGACCAATATAAGTCAGCGAATCCGGCAAAACCAGACGACGCGGCCCAAGACAGCCGGAAAATGCGTTCATTTCAGCGATCTGTACACCGTCCGGAATGACGATGTGCAAAACGCTTTCCAGTCCGCTGAAAGCCCTTGCCGAAATACGGCGCAAACTCTTTGGCAGATAAATGGTACGCAGGGCGTGTTCGGGTTCATCTGTGCGTGCATTGATCTGCATGGCGAAATTCGGGGCAAGGGTGACATATCCTTCCGGAATACGAAGAATATGCTTCTGCACCGTAAGAGACTTCGCTTTCTCAGCCGTCAGAATGTCATCATACGTTTCAATCAGTTCTGAAACGGTGACGACTCTTGCGCGGGAAAGCATCCGCTTTTTCGGCCAGTGCAGCTTCACTTCGGGTCTGAACAGGAAATATTCAGCCGCTTTACGCTCATCGAAATCGGCGGCAAGATAAACATCAGTCAGGCGGGAGCATCCGGAGAATGCATCCGGCTCAACATCCGTCAGCGAAATCGGCAATTCGAGTGCTTCCAGGCGCGGGCAATCCCAGAATGCCTGCGTTTCAACGCGGCGGACTCCCTCCGGAATCTCAAACCGGCTGCCGCCTTCTGAGCCCTGAAATGCACGGTATCCGATGACCTTATACTCTTTCAGCGCGGCACTGCGCTCAACAGGACCAGGCAGCGATTTAGAGATTTCATGCGTAAATACAGGCTCAGAAACACTGTTATTCTCTCCGCGCACAGGCACAAGCGCGATATGTTCGCCGTAGGAGACGGGCAGCGGCGGAAGTTCTTCTGCTGCCGGCTCAGCAGCATCAGCCTGCGCGGCGGGGATTTCAGCCGGTACTTTTTCCGGCACAGATTCACTGACGGAAGCGGTTTCAGGCGATGCAGCGGGAATATCCGCAGGCATAACCGGTGTTTCAGCGGCAGGCTGCGGAATCTCAGGCTGCGGAACAGGAGACGAGAGCGCAGGCTGTGTGATTTCCGGACCGATCAGGGATGATCTCAGTTCGCCGTTCGGGGGCGTTGCGACTGCCGGCTGCACAAAATCAGGAGTCGGTACAGGAGACTCAATCGGAGGCTGCACCACAAAAACTTCCGGCGGAGTCGGCACAACCGGTTCTGCGGCAGTGGGCTGCGCAGAAATATCAGGGCCAGGCTGTGCGGCAGTAACTTCCTGCACAGGCTGCGATTCTGCGGTGACATCCGGAAGAGCTGTTTCAGGCTGCGGTGCGGGGACTTCGGAAACAGGCTGTGTCTGCTGTACCGGTTCATCTGCCGCAGGCTGCGCGGGAGCTGCCGG
Organism: Ruminococcus sp. UBA4275; assembly: GCA_002395085.1. Lineage (GTDB taxonomy): Bacteria > Bacillota > Clostridia > Oscillospirales > Ruminococcaceae > Firm-04. The sequence continues at coordinate 3,216 of DGVV01000106.1, forward strand.
TTCTTTGTTCAGCGAAACCGATTCCGGTGCAGACTGTGCGGACAGAAGCTGATCCTGAATTTCGGTCAGGGCTTCAAGCTTCTCCTGCACATTTCCGATTGCCTCAATCTTCCCCTGCACTTCGTTGATCGCATCAATCTTCTCCTGTACATTGTCGAGATGATCCATCTTCTCCTGCACATCTCCGATGGCATCCAGTTTCTGCTGCACATCAGAAATTGCATCCAGCTTCTCACGGACTTCCGCAATGGCATCGAGTTTGCCCTGCACATCACTGATCGCACCAATCTGATCCTGCATCGAATTCAGCGTTTCCGTCACGGCAGTCAGATCGCCCAGTGCATTCACGCGCTCCTGAATCTCATTGAAGGCAGCAACAGTTTCCTGCATACCGGAAATCGCATCTAGCTTTTCCTGTACATCGCTAATCGCCTGCACCTTCTGCTGCACAGATTCCTGCATCGTCGCAATCTGCTCAACGCGCGCCTGCATCTCGCTGATGGTCTCGACCTGGCGCTGAATCTCGCTGAGCGCTTCTGCGCTGTTTTCCATAGTCTTTGCGGCTTCAAAGCTCGCCTGCATACTTTTAATATTGCGGTTCAGCGCTTGGATTGCCTCCGTGTCAATCACCGTGCCGCCCTGCTGCGAAACAGCTTCAGCCTGCTGTGTCATCACGCTCATCTGCTCCTGCATGGACGTGAGCGCGCGTTCGATTTTATTGATCGACTCCGGGTCAATCTGGTCATGCGGAACAAACGCATCATGTGCCGCAGTACCGCTCGGAATCTGACCGGGCAGATCCGGCACTTCAACTTCAAGCTCCTCCGGAAGCGACTCGCCGGTATCCCAATCCGGTACTTCAATGCCTTCATCCAGCCATGTGATCATCGGGTTGGTGAAATCACCGAAAATGCGCTTCATTTCATGCTTATCATGAATGATACGCGGCATATAGAGCGTATGGAGCATCGGGCAATTGCCGAGCGTGGACTGACTGAGCATCTCACAGGAGCGCGGGATGTACAGCCGCTGCAGTCTGGAGCATTCCCAGAAGGCGCTGCCGCCGATGCGCGTAATGCCTTCCGGCAGCATCATACTGCGCAGAGAACGGCAGCAATTAAACGCGCCTGCGCCGACACGTCGGATCTGATGGCCCATGCGGATCTCCACGAGGGAAACATCTCCGCTGAAAAGCTCATCCGGCAGAATGGTCAGTCCGGAAGGAAGCTGAATGCGCTCCAGCGACGGCAGATTCATAAATGCGCCCACACCGATTTCCTTCACGCTTTCCGGAATCACGATTTTCTTCAGCCGTTTGCATCCGGCAAGTGCCTCATTGTCGATGTAGGCAGTACCGTCCTCGAAAACGACCTCCTCCAGTTCATTCAGATAGGAAAGGGCGTTCGGGGAGATGATGCGCATGGTGGAAGGAATCACCATACGCTTGATGCCTCTTGATCCCAGTGCGCGGAAAGCGTGCGACTGAACAGCCACATACTGCGCAGGCAGATTCAGCGTACCGTCCGGCTCAATGGTCAGCAAAGAAGCAGAACCCAGTGAAAGGATACCTGAAGTCTGATCAATTAACTGAGCAACCGTTTTCGATTTCGCCGCAAACAGAAGTTTTTTGCCGAAATTCACAGTTGCTTCCGGACAATGGAAAAACAGCTCAACAAGTTTATCTTCCGGAAAATTATCCGGCACATTGATTGTTTTGAGTGCATTGCAGTCATAGAAGCACCATCTGCCGAAATCGGTCAGAGACGAAGGGATCGTGAGCGATTCCAGTGTACTGGTACCACGGAAACTGCGAATGAAAAATGCGTGCGGGGCAATCGAAGTTATGCCCTCAGGGATCACAAGCTCCTTCATTTGCGCGAAGCCAGCCAGTGCGCCGGTCGCAATCGCCGTAAAATCGGAAGGCAGACGGACTTTCGACGTATTGGTCCGAATGATGCTTTTCGCGTCCTCGCGCGTAAAAATACGCTCTCCCATGGATGATGAGCCTCCTTTGTGCAGAGAATTGCTTAGAATTCAGAATTATTATACCATTTTTTCGCAAGAATTGCAAGGGGTTTTTGTGATTTTTTACACTTTCTGCAAAAAAATCAGCACACAGACAAAACGTCGGTGTGCTGATTGTAAGTTTGAACAAAAAATACGGTCAGATCAGGCGTGCAAGGTGACGCAGCATCTGAGTAAGATCCAGCGGACCGGTTTTTCCGTCGCCGTCCAGATCGGAACGCTCTGCCGCGATGTCTGTGACAACTAAAGTCGAATCACCTGCAACGATACGCGCCAGCAGAACAGCATCGACAACATCGACCGCGCCGTTGTCATTGATGTCGTAATTCGGTGCGGCAGCCGGCACATCAGAGACAACATCGGTCAGCACAGTCAGTGCGCCGGTCAGTTCAATCGGCTTACCTTCAAGAAGCTGTGTTTCCCCAATGCTCAGTGTGCATTTTGCAGCATCGGTCAGCAGCGGCGAAGAAATCAGCACATAGCTGTATTTCTTATCCGGAGACATCTCGAAGATGGTTTCCGCCTTCTGCATCTCATAAAGTGAAATCGTTCTGTCCTTGACCTGCTGGGTTGTGGTGTTGAACAGCAGAACATTCTGCGTATTGCCGGAAACGATCACCTGCTTATCGGTAGCGGTCGCAAGAATCGTGCCGCCCGTAATCGTAATCGGGCCGCCCTCTGCCGCACCGGAATTGGCATTGGTCAGGCCGCGGTCACCGTTTGCCTTGAGCGTACCGCCGGAAATCTGAACAGCCGTTTCGCCCTGCACCGCATCGTTGCCTGCTTTGATCTCGGTATCGCCGCCGGAAACAGTCACAGTGCCTTTCGTGGACTTCACACCGTCACCGCCTGCATTGATGTCAATTTTGCCGCCCTTGATTTCAACGGAGGTCTTGCCGCGGATGCCGTCGCCCTTTCCGGTTGTTGCATCTGTGCCGTCGCCTTCATCTGTGCGGATCTTGATATTGCCTCCGGTGATTTTCACATCGTTATTGCAGTGAATACCGTTCTGATAGACCGAATCAATGCGAAGTTTGCCGTCGCCAAGATCACCGCCGGCTTTGATGGTCAGGTCATCTTTTGCATAGATGACCGCATTGGTTTCCTTATAGAGACCGCCGTCCTTCAGTGTGTTCTCTGTGCCGTCCATGATGTTAATGGATGTTTTTTCGGCGTTCTCAATCAGAACAGCCGCCTCAGATTTGCTTGTCACATTGACGCCGTTGAACAGCAGCTTGACTGTACCGGGATCTTTTGTTTCGTCAGGGACATTCACGACAATCTGACCGTCATCCAGCGTACCGGAAATCGCATACGAACCGGATGCTGTAATCGTGACAGTTGTGCCGTCAATTGTGACATTTTCGCCTTCTGCGGAAGCGGAAGTTCCGTTCAGAGCAATCGTTGCGAGAATCGGGTCTGTTTCTGCATCGGCACCACTCTCCGCAGCCTGAACGGCATTCAGCGGAAATGCAGCAAGCAAAACAGTGCTTGACAGGAAAGCGGCAGAAATTTTCTGAATTTTTTTCATGAATCTTCATCCTTTCAGAATGTAATCTCCCCTAAAAACATATCAGCATTTGCGATGCAATGCTGTCTTCTTATCTATTTTATCACAATTCTTTTCGCTTGTCAATTCAATTTCTACGAAAAAGCAAAAATTGGTTGGTTTATTACGGATAGTTTAAAGATTCTTTCAGGTTTCTCGTGATGCTGGCTTGAAAAACTATGCTCTCCGCAAATATTTTTGTTTATGTCGGAATCCTCATCAGTCATCCGCTTTTCTAAACGATAAAGCCACGGAACAAATACTGTTTCGCGGCTTTTATAAAGGTATTATTTGATTCTGTCTATCAGTTTTTCAACTACTTTTATGTATTCCTCCGGTTTCTGGTCGGATATGTCATGACTCGCGGGGATATTCACTTCTTCGCAGTTGCCGAGACTCTTGCAGTATTCACTGATTTTTTGACTGTGTTCTTTGTGCCATTCATCCTTGCTTTCTTCAAAACGCGCCTGCGCAAGTTCTTCATCGACTTCGCCGTAGATGAACATCAGATATTCTCTGACATCTTCGATTGTTTCAAAATCGTTTGTAATGTACACCTTCGGGATGTCGTTTGCCTGTATGGAAGCCCACGCTGTTCTCATATTGACATTGAAGTTCTTTACTTCTCCCATATTCGGAACAGACGCCTTCTCGAATGCCAATACATCTTTTGCGTATTCGCCGTATGTTTCCTCATCTGCTTTTGCAAACAAAGCATTTTTCGCTGTTGTCCAGCCTGTCTTGTTGGCAAAAGTGCCAATTGCGATCATTCCGTTTAACATGAGTTTCGGGAAACCTTCTTCGGGCATTTCATGTTCTGCCGAGGTAATGCTGTTACGGAAGATCACGCCCGAAACTTCTTCGGGATATTTGTTCTCCCAGTATGTCACATAAGGGCCGCTCATGGAATGCGCCATAAGGATGTACGGTGCTTCGACGCCAGCGTTTTTCAGTGCGGTACGGGTGCTTTCCACGATAAACTCCGTTGTGACATCCTGCTTTGTCTCGCCCGATATGCCGTACCCAGGACGGGTCACAGCAACAAAAGAGATTTCATCACTGAGATATTCGGATATCTTCATCAAATCAATCGGTAAACTTGTGTCCCAGCTTGCAGGCATTGCGATGATCTTGTACTTGCCGTCACCGATAATATTGACGTTCATGTCAAAATCGCCTGCGGAAACGAGATTGACAAAGCCGTCCGCTTCCAGAATGTCCACATTCTTCTGGCGCAGTGACTTTTTCATGCAGGCGAAAATGACCGTTAAAATAACAGAAAGAATCAGCAGAACAAGTATAATCCAGCCAATCACCTGAAAGATTTTTTTTATCGCTTTTTTCATAGGAATCTCCTTTTGCTAAAATAATTGCTGAGCCGCCGGATGCGTAAGCGTGAAAGGCTCTGGAATCAGCAGGCGGCTGCCGCCATACCTTCTCATCATGCTTCCTTTTCCTTACAGTATTGCAGAAACAATCCCGTCACAATGCCTGCATGGATTTCAGTCAGGACGGCAATATCCTGTTTTTCAAAATGGAGCCTGTTGATAACAGTATCCGCAACGATACTCTGTTCTCCGACGGATATAAATTCGCCACAGGGCTTGATATGCACATTCCAGCCGACCTCGAAATAGCCGGGCGGCATCTGCCGCATATCTTCATCCAGATAACCTTGCAGATCCTCAAAACGGCTTTCCAGAATCAGCCTGGTGCATTCATCCGCAATACGCTTCATCTCCTCATGATCCGGCGGCATATTGAGACGATGCTCTGTTTCGTAGATGTTTTCACCCTGTTCCGCCGCTGCAATAACCTCCGTCAGCAGGTTGGCACGTAAGATCAGTTCATTGATCTCCGCTCTCATCGCAGTTTTTTTGCGTTTGATCAGCTCAGTTGCCTTTTCATCGCTGCCTATGGTTTCTGCAATCTCATCCAGCCCCAGCCCTAATTTCCGCAGAAAACGTATTTTCCGCAGGCGTTCTATATTTTCCTCATCGAGCCTTCGCGGCGCATTGCTGCTTTCCCTGACCGTTGTGATCAGTCCGAGCTGTTCATAGTAGCGAATCGTCCGTGAGGTAATACCAATCATTTTGCAGACCTCATTTATGGTTTTGATTTTGCGCATCTTCATCACCAATCTTATTATACCACTTGACGTTACGTCAATGTCAAGGGCTTTTCCAGAAGCGCTGTAACAAAAACCGCATCCGGATCGTGCCGAAATTTGTTCACAGTCACCACAGCTTGAAATTCCATTCTCCACCTATTGAATTTTTCGCTGTAATATGGTATAATGATTATACATATCACGAAAGGAGAGATCGCACTTGTTACTGACAATCACCTATGAGGGAACGAATACGCAGGAGCTTGGTTTCCTGCTGCATAAAAATCCAGAGCGGGCGCAGATGTTTGAGCTTTCATACGGAAAAGCATACGTGTTTTATCCGGAAGTATCTGACGAAAGAACGACCGCCGCTCTGCTGCTCGACATTGACCCGCTTGATCTTGCGAGGGGAAAAGCCGGCAGCAAGGATGGCGGTCTTTTTGATTATGTGAACGACCGCCCCTACGCATCGACTTCGTTTATGAGTACGGCAATCGTCCGCATTTTCGGTACTGCGATGAACGGACGCTGTGACAAGCGGCAGGCACTTGCAGATACGCCGCTGAAGCTGACCGCCACGATTTATTCCATGAAGGACAATGGCGATACGGAGCTTGCGAAGGAATTATTTGAGCCGCTTGGATATGAAGTAAAAACCGAACGCACCAAGCTCGATGACAGCTTTCCGGAATGGGGCATCTCGCCCTATATCGACCTGACGATCAGCGGAACAGTGAAGCTCTCGGAGCTGCTCAATCACATCTATGTGCTGATACCGGTCTTTGACAAGCAGAAGCATTACTATATCGCTGAGGACGAGATTCAGAAGCTTCTCGATCACGGTGAAGGCTGGCTTGCCGGTCATCCGTATAAGGAGAAAATTACACGCCGCTATTTTACAGCGCGCAAAAGCTATGCGCGGAAGGCGCTGGATATTCTTCTTTCTGAGGAAATGACCGAGTCAGAGACCGCCGGTGAAACCGATGAAGCCGAAATCGCAGAAGAAAAGGAGAAGCGTTCTCCCCTGAATACACAGCGCCTTGAAACGGTCAGAGATGCTGTTCTTGCAAGCGGTGCATCCAGTGTGATTGACCTCGGATGCGGCGAATGCCGGCTCACATCTCTGCTGCTGAATGAACAGCAGATCAAGAGAGTCACTGCGTGTGATGTGTCAGTTTCGGAGCTGGAAAAGGCTGCACAGCGCCTGCACCTTGACCGGATGCAGCCGTACCGCAAAAACAAGCTGACGCTGATGCAGGCGTCACTCACCTATCGGGACAAGCGCTTCGAGGGCTACGACTGTGCCTGTGTGGTAGAGGTCATTGAGCATATCGAGCCGATGCGGATTCCGGCATTTGAGCGGTCTGTGTTTAAATTTGCCGCGCCGAAAACGGTCATCCTGACAACGCCGAACCGCGAGTACAATGTCAACTATGAGCGTATGGAGGAGAATGCGCTCCGGCACGGCGACCACAGATTTGAGTGGACGCGGGAGGAATTCCGCGCATGGACAGAGCATATCTGCGAGAAATTCGGCTATTCCTGCGAGATCAGCGGCATCGGGGACAGCGACGAAACTCACGGCACACCGACACAGATGGGGGTGTTTACGAAAAATGGATAAATTCAGGATCGAGATACCGGAATTCTGCCTTGTAGCAATGGTGGGCGGAACATCATCGGGCAAGAGCAGCTTTGCGCTGAAACATTTTAAGCAGACAGAAGTGCTGTCCTCTGACTATTTCAGAGGTGTGGTCTGCGATGACGAAAGCAGCCAGAGTGCTTCCGGCGATGCCTTTGACCTGCTGTTCTATGCTGCAAACAAGCGCCTGAACAACATGAAGCTGACAGTCATTGATGCGACCAATATTCAGCAGAGCGCCAGAAAGCAGATCATCGAACTTGCCAGAGAACAGAACGTTCATGCGGCAGCGATCGTGCTGAATCTGCCGGAAGATGTTATGCAGGCGCGCAACAAGGCACGTCCGGATCGTAATTTTCCGGAGCGCGTAATCCGGCAGCACTGCCGTGACGTCAAACGCTGTATCAGGGGGCTGAAGCGTGAAGGCTTCCGCTTTGTCTATGTGATCAACTCTCTGGAGCAGCTTGAAAATACGGAGATCATCCGCACAAAGCTGTGGAACGATAAAAAAGACTGGCACGGACCGTTTGACATCATCGGAGATATTCACGGCTGCTGCGATGAACTGGAACTGCTGCTTGAAAAGCTCGGCTATGTGAAATCGGACGGCGTATATGCACATCCCGACGGCAGACAGGCGGCTTTTCTCGGTGATTTCTGTGACAGAGGAAACCGCAACGCTGATGTCCTGCGGCTGGTCATGGATATGGTGAAAAGCGGAAATGCGATTGCCGTACCCGGAAACCATGATGTGAAGCTGCTCAAATATCTGCGTGGTCAGAGCATTGCCATGACGCACGGCATTGACAAGACAATCGCTGAGATCGAAGCACAGGGCGATGCCTTCAAAAACGAAGTCTCTGAATTTATCGACGGGCTTATCAGTCATTACGTCCTCGATGACGGAAAACTGGTCATTGCCCATGCCGGACTGAAACAGGAATACATCGGGCGCGGTTCGGCAAGAGTAAGAGAATTCTGTCTGTACGGCGAAACAACCGGTGAAACGGATTCTTACGGACTGCCGGTGCGTCTTGACTGGGCGGCGGAATACAGAGGACGGGCGGCTGTTGTCTATGGACACATCGCAGGCGTTGAGGTCAGAAGCCAGAACAATACCTACTGCATTGACACAGGCTGCGTGTTCGGCGGCAAGCTGACGGCATACCGCTATCCCGAAAGAGAATTTGCGGAAGTGCAGGCTTTGCAGCAGTATTATGAGCCGGTAAAGCCTCTGGAAGACGCGATCGAAACCGATATGGGCGATATGCTCACGGTTGGGGATTTCAATAAGAAGCTTCATATCGAAACAGCGCTGCTGCACTCCATCGACATTCACGAGAACAATGCAGCGGCGGCACTGGAAACGATGTCCCGCTTTGCTGCTGATCCGCACTGGCTGATCTATCTCCCGCCGACCATGTCGCCCTGTGAAACAAGTGAACTGGACGGTTATCTGGAGCATCCCCTGCAGGCATTTGCGTATTACCGCAGCCGCGGCATCCGGAATGTGGTCTGCGAGAAAAAGCACATGGGTTCCCGTGCGGTCATCGTGCTTTGCAAATCGCCCGAAACGGCACAGACACGTTTCGGCATCACCGACGGCACACGCGGAATCATCTATACCCGAACCGGCAGACGCTTTTTCGATGATGCAACAACGGAATCCGCTCTGCTTGACAGACTGGACAAGGTGCTGACACAAACCGGTTTCTGGAACGACTTTGCAACGGACTGGGTTTGCCTTGATACGGAGCTGATGCCGTGGTCGGAGAAGGCACAAGGGCTGATCCGCTCGCAGTATGCCCCCACCGGAAATGCGGCTCAGGGAAGTCTGGCTGCGGCAGTTAATATGCTGGAAAAGGCGTGTGCGCGGCAGAATCATGCATTTGCAGTCAGCGGCAGCACCTCCGGACAGAATGTAAACTTGCAGGCTGTTCTGGAAAACTATCAGAATAAGCAGGACGATATTGACCGTTACATCAAAGCTTACCGCGAATACTGCTGGACCGTGAAAAGCGTTGACGATTTCCGCATTGCGCCGTTCCATATTCTTGCGGTTGAGGGCAAAGTTTTCTCGGAGGAAAAGCATATCTGGCACATGGAGACGATTCGGAAGTACATCACCGGCATTGATCCTGTGTATATGGAAACACCCTATATCTGTGTGGATACGGAAGACGAGGAGAGCGTACAGGCAGGCGTTGAATGGTGGCTGAACCTGACCGGAAACGGCGGTGAAGGAATGGTCATCAAACCGGAAACCTATATCGCAAAACAGGGCTATAAACTGTTACAGCCTGCGGTGAAGTGCCGCGGACGGGAGTATCTTCGTATTATCTACGGTGCGGAGTATCTTGCGCCGGAGCATCTGAAACGGCTGAAAGTCCGCTCCCTGAACCGTAAGCGTACACTGGCACTGAAAGAATTCTCGCTCGGAATGGAATCGCTGCACAGATTTGTAAACGGCGAGCCGCTTTATCGGGTACATGAATGCTCTTTCGGTGTACTGGCATTTGAAAGTGAACCTGTTGACCCAAGATTGTAAATTATCATAAAAGAAATGTGATACTGCCTGAATAAACACCGCCGCAGAGAATGCTTTTCCCTGCGGCGGTGTTCATTCAGATATAATGCACTGTCTCTGCCATCGGCCGGAACTGCGAATGCAGCGGCAGCGGGGCAGCATCAGCAGCGGGATAACCCATCGGCATCAGCAGAACCACACGTTCCTGCTCAGGAAGCCCCATTTCCTGACGGAGCAGCTCATTCGCAAAGTAATTGACCCAGCAGCTTCCGATGCCTCGCTCCCATGCCGCAAGCATGACATGAGATGCAACAATTGAAACATCCTGTTCACCGGAATGCACACCGGGTTCCAGTTTGTTTTTCCAGTCTTCTGTGGTGTCGTATGCAAAGATCAGAACAGTTTTCGCCCCGAAAATACAGCGGCTCAGCGAATGAAGCTTTGCAAGCGCTGCATCACTCTGTACGACATATATTCGCTGCGGCTGATAATTGCAGCCGGTCGGTGCCAGATGAGCTATGGACAGCAAATAATCCAGATCATCCCCTGAGAGCGGCCTGCCGTCAAAATTCCGGACAGAATACCGCGATTTCGCCAGAGCTTCAAAATCCATCAGATCACCTCAATCACATAATGCCGTGTACCGATGCCGTGCTGTTCCGCTGCTTCTGCCGTGTGAATGGCATTGCGGGAATCCATACGTTCGATCAGGGCAGCTTTTCCAGGATCATCTGCATTTTTCACGGCATCGTAGCAGGCCCAGTCTACAGCAACCGGATCAAGCGAAGCAAAAATGCCGAGATCACCCATTTCCGGTTCAGCAGGATGACTGTCGCAGTCGCAGTCAACCGAAAGGCGGTTCGCAATATTGATATAAACAATATTTTCCGCGCCCATGTAATCCACAACTGCACTGTCTGCATCTGCCATGCTTTCGAGGAAAGAATCGTGATCAGCAGTCCAGATTTTCGAGACATCGCCTGCCCCGTGAATATGCGCTTTGCCGTGCGAGGAAGCAACACCGATGGACATATTTTTCAGTGCGCCGCCGAAACCGCCCATCATGTGTCCTTTGAAATGGGAAAGCATCAGCATCGAATCGTAATTTGCAAGATGTGATCCGACATAGTTGCGGTCAATGCGGATCGGATTACGGACGGGCAATTCCATTTCGCCTTCCTCATCCATGATGTCACAGGGCGCAATCGACGGAAAACCGTGATCTTTGATTGCCTGCCAGTGTTCTTTGGAATTACTGCGCGGACCGCCGTAAGCAGTATTGCACTCGACAATCGTGCCGCCGATTTTCTGTACCAGCGGGCCGATCAGTTCCGGCTTCAGGTAATTATGCCCTCCGGGTTCACCGGTCGAAATTTTGACTGCAACCCTGCCTTTCAGCGACACACCGAGCTTTTCATAAATCCGGATCAGTGATTCCGGCGTAATTTCTTTCGTGAAATATACAGTAGACTGTGCCATATTTACTCACTCCCGTTTAACAATTCACGCACTTCCTGTAATGTAAGGTCATGTTTTTTTGCGATTGACGCAAGATCGTCATATTCCGGCTTACTGCGGCAGACACCGTATCCCTGTACTGTCTTGATCCGGATTGTCCCAAGTTCTGTTGTTACTTGTTCTGTTTCACGGCGGAGAAGATGCCGCGTACAAAGATGTTCCCGCACACCGATCGTTGCAGTGTGCCGGAAGATCAGCCGCAGCATGGAATCGCGTAAATCCTCCCGGCAAAGCACCGTCAGCAAAACGCCGCTGCGGTTCTTTTTCATCGTAACCGGAGTCGTAAAGACCTCCGCCGCGCCGGCTTGCCGCAGCAATTCCGCTGCAAACGCCATATCCTCGCCGGTCATATCATCGAGATTGCATTGCAGTTCCAAGATTTGCTCCGGTACATCGGCAGTTTCACCCCAGAAGGCACGGATACAATTCAGACGCGAAAAATCCTTCTTGCCAAAGCCGTATCCGATCTGACCGGTCCGCATCACAGGCATCTCACCGAAACTGTCAGCAAACGCAGTCAGAAGTGCAGCACCTGTCGGGGTACAGAGTTCACCTTCCACACTTCCGCCGTATGCCGGCACATCGCGCAGCAGATACGCCGTTGCAGGCGCAGGAACAGGCAGAATCCCGTGGGCGCAATGCACATGACCGCTGCCGACATGAACCGGTGACACGATTACGCGATCCGGTGCAAGCATCTCCATCAGCAGACAGACAGCCGTCACATCTGCAACCGCATCCTTCGTACCAACTTCATGAAAATGAATTTCACTGACCGGCTTACCGTGTGCATGGCTTTCCGCTTCAGCGATCTTCTTGTAAACAGTAAGTGATTTTTTACGTACCTGCTCAGAAAGCGGCATCGTGTGAATCATCGCGGCAATATCATCCAGCGCTGCATGATGATGTGGATGTGCATGAATGTGGTCATGATCATGGTCATGATGCCCGTGGTCATGGATGTGATGATGCGGTTCATGGTCATGTGTATGCGAATGCACATCGTGAGTCTCCTCCTCTGCACCGTCAACTGTCACATGAACCTGCATTCCGCGAATCCCCTGCTTCTCCGTGCGCAGCGCAGACAGCGCCACCCCCTCCGGCAAAGCCACATTGATCCGGTTCAGAAAAATCTCCGGATCCGGCAGCAGATCCAGCAGCGCAGCGGTCAGCATATCGCCTGCCGCACCCATACCGCATTCAAGATAAAGTGTTTTCATCCGTACCTCCGATGTGATTGATCATACTCGCCTGATATGCCGCGCCGAATCCGTTATCAATATTGACAACGCTGACACCGCTTGCGCAGGAATTCAGCATTGAGAGCAGCGCAGAAACACCGCCGAAAGACGCACCGTAGCCGATGCTTGTCGGAACAGCGATGACAGGACAATCTGCCAGACCGCCGATCACACTTGCCAGTGCGCCCTCCATACCCGCGATTGCAACAATGACCCTTGCAGACATGATGGCATCCAGATGCGACAGCAGCCGATGCAGCCCCGCAACGCCGACATCATAAAGGCGCGTGACGCGGTTTCCGAGAACCTCAGCGGTAAAAGCAGCCTCCTCCGCCACCGGAATATCACTTGTGCCGCCCGTTGCAATCAGAATCGTGCCGCAGCCAGTCGGATCAGGTTTGCCGCCGATCACCCCGATTTGTCCGACGGTATTGTAATCGAGATCATATTTTTCCTGCAAATACGCCGCTTTCTGCGAATTCATACGGGTAATTAGTACCCGCTTCTGCTGATGTTTCAGCATCGCATCTGCTATGCCGGCAATCTGTTCGGCAGTTTTGCCTTCGCCGTAAATGACTTCCGCAGTCCCCTGCCGTATGCCGCGGTGCAGATCAACCGATGCGTAACCCAGTTCTGCAACCGGCGCTTTCCGCAGCATAAGCAGCGCTTCCTCAGCCGAGACTTCCTGTGCCGCAACTGCATCCAGCAGTGCGCGCAGTTCCCGCTGTTCCATTATTTGCGGTGCAGCGCAGCACGAACCGTTCCCTGCGGGTCTTTCACCAGCACGATGCCAAGCCAGATGATGAGTCCCAGTGCAATCACACACACACCGAGAAACGCATCATTCGCAGCATCCGCCGCAGAGGGCGTAAAGTAGGCTGCGCCCAATTCATGATACTCAGCGACCGCATCCACAAGCCACATCAGAGATGCACCCCAGTACATCAGAGCAAGTGTGCCGACGTGCAGACATCGCGCACGTTCATGTACATACCACACGATTGTTGCAGCAATCGCAGCCAGACAAGTCAAAAGAAGTGTCATGATGCTGCCTCCTCTTTTTTCTTCGCGGATACGCGGCTTTTGAAGCGTTTGCCCGTCAGCGCAGCCATCACGCCCCAGACACCGGTCACCAGTACAGCCATGCCGACACCAACAGTAAGAATCTCATGCCAGACCTCTGCCCCGCCTGCTGTCAGAAACGGATAGTACGGCTGAATCTCGCCGTGCCATAAATGTTCAAATGCCAGCAGCGCAGAACCGCCCCAAAGCAGCTTATTCAGCCAGCCCAGCTTCTGCGAAAACGGAATGCTGTCCGGTTGAACCGCAGTATCACCTGCCGCAATTTCGTGTTTGCGGATGATTTTTTCCGCAGCGGTTGTAATGATCGCCTCTGTCATCGGTGCAATAAAGCAAGCCATAATGTTTTCCTCCTTAAATCAATGAAGATATGTGGTTTTTATTATGTCGTCCTCTTGATTGACTCATTCATGCTGCCGCTCCGGAATCCCTGTAAATCCAGCGTGACATACAAAAAGCCCAGCGATTTGAATTCCTGCACAATCTGCGCACGCATCGCAAAAAGTCTGCTGAGATCCTGCGGAAGCGCCTCAATTCGTGCAAGATTTCCGCCGTGGACACGCACACGCATCTGCCGGAAACCTAGTGCATACAAAATCTCCTCTGCGGCTTCGATCTTTTGCAGCAAATCCAGTGTAATCGGTTCTCCGTACGGAATGCGCGTTGCAAGGCAGGCATAAGAAGGCTTGTCCCATGTCGGAAGTCCGTATACCTTCGATAACTGCCGGATTTCTGCTTTTGTAAATCCGGCATCGCGCAGCGGACTGCGGACATCCAGTTCAGCAAGCGCCTGCATTCCGGGACGAAAATCACCGGTATCATCTGCGTTTGAACCGTCTGCAACGAACGGAATACCCATCGCATCCGCACGTTCACGCAGAAACTGAAACAGTCTTCGCTTGCAGAGATAGCAGCGTGTGACAGGGTTCTCGCGAAGCCCCTCAATGGACAGCAAATTCACATCAATGATCTGCTGCCGGATGCCGATAATCTCACAGATATTGGCTGATTCCGTCAGTTCCCGCGCAGGAATCGCAGCAGAATTTAATGTAAATGCGTGGGCATTATCTCCGAGTGCTTCCTTTGCTGCATACAACAGAAATGAAGAATCCACACCGCCGGAGAATGCAACTGCGATCTGCCTCATTTCCCTGAGATTTTGCAGCAACTTTTCGTATTTCGCCTGAATGGAATCCATAGAAGCACCTCCGTTTCAACGGATCATTGATCGCGTTTTTCCAGCATACTGACCCGCAGAATCAGATATTCAATCTTCTGCCCGTCATGTGTTCCGCTTGTGCGTTCCAGTGTCCCTTCCACGGTGATCTTGTCGTAATCTTCCAGACCGGTATAATCGTTCCAGTCCAGTTCGATCCCAATACCTTCATCACCCTGTGTTTCCTTCGCATAAACGGAATAAAACTTCTCACCTTCATCATCGGTTGCAGGATACAACGTGCCGACAATGTGAAAGGTTTTCCCAAGATAATTGTCCGGATTCGCATACATATCCTGTATCGTTTCATACGTGACAGCGGATTTGATATACTGCATCTCCTGCACGGAGCTTTCCTGCGCACCGCAGCCGGTCAGCAGCAGCGCACAGGCGGAAATCGCGATAACATTTTTGTTCATAGATTACTCCCTCATCACAGGCGGCTGAATCACCGCGCGTGATGCCAAAATTTGTTGTTTCAGCAGGGAAAGATCCACAGCATTGAGTCTGCCGTCGCCGTTGAGATCTGCATTTGCAGCATTCCCTGCAAGGGTATCCGTTTTCGTACAGAGATAGTTTGCCAGTGCGACGGCATCTGCAACGGAAACTTTTCCGTCGCCGTTGACATCACCGGAAAGAAGCAGCGGCGTGATCTGCTTTGCGGTATAAATCTCCTCGCAAACCTGCTTAGCCCAGAGTTTGCGCATCTCATTGTATCCATCAGAATTCGGGTGAACACCGTCTGCACTCAGACCCTCCGGATGCTCCTCGAAATACGCATAAAAATCCGGTCCGCGCAGAACATCCGGAAACTCCTCATAGATGCGGTCTACCTGCGCGTTATAACGCTCAATATTCGCAGATACGCCCTTTTCCAACGAGAACGGAATCTTCGGCAGAATTGCAATTTTGCCTGCATTCTGAATCGCACGAATCATGTACACTGTATTCTCATAATATTTCTCCGCACCTGTCTGATCGCCCCAGCAGTCATTCGTGCCGTATGCGATGCTGACATATTTGCCGGGATAGGATGCAAGCCAGCGGTCGATATTGTTTTTGCCGTCGGTACTGAAAATACCGCCGATTCCGCCGTTTTCCTGCGCCGGATAGTGCGAAGGGTCGATTGCATAAACCAGATCAGCAAAATTGCCGTCTCCGGCAGAAAATGTCACCATGCCGCCCGCTGTGATCGAATCACCGAGAAACAAAAAGCTATCCGGCAGATCGCCTTCTTTCACGCTGTGAATATCCACATTGAGATTCACCTGTGATGCGCCGTTTTGAACGCCGTCTGCAGTGATGCGCACCCAGTTTACCGGATCCATACCGGAAAGATCCAGATACACTTCACCGGAATGGCAGGTGTAATCCTTCACAGTGCAGAGATCCTTCCAGCCATCCTCCGGACACGCACCGCCGCCCGCTGCCGTATTGACGGAAACAGTATAAGCACTGAGCGATGCGCCCGGACTTTCATTCAGCACTGTGTAGTCGTAATTATTCCATGCTCCGGAATACCACGCCAGATTCAGATATTTTCTGTCCGCAGCCGGCGTATCGGAAATGTCATAGGCAAGCCAGCTTCCGACAGCGCCGTTCCACGCATCGTAGTAAACGTCATTGCAGGATGCATAAGCGGTATTCTGCTGATCAGAGAACACCTTGTCGGTTTTGTTGCGGTTGATCGGAAGACCGCTCTCCGCAGCGGATGCACCCGCTGCCGGCACAGCGGCGCAGGCAAGCAAAGCAGCAGCCGATGCTGCATACACTCTGTACAGTTTTTTCATGGTAACCTCTTTCTGTATATCTCTGTTTTTTCTGCGGGGAGATTCAGCGCTCCCCTGTCCGGATAAACCGGATCCAAGCTTCCGGATCATCAAAGTCATCATAGTCGCCCATAATGCCCGTGCGATGATACACAATGCCCGCTTTTTCATTGCGCGCAAGGCAGTCCAGCAGTTCCTCCGTGCCGTATCTGCGGGCAAACTCCGCAAATGCACGCGCTTTTATTTTTTCAGCGTATAAGCCTTTCCGGCAGTCCTGCGGGAAACATTCATAGCAGCCGCTGATGTTCTTTTCGAGAACACATTTCCGGTTCTCACACCACTGTGCATCCTTGCACCAGGAAAGATCCAGAAAGCCGTCGCGCCGACACCCTTTGCATTCTGCATTCTCTGAACACAAACAGCAGGCAAGTCCGCACCGCGCAATGCCGAGTTCCCGTTTCATGCAGCCTTCTTACTCCCTTCCGCCAATGGTCTCCAGGAATTGCAGGAAACCGGCAATGCCTTCCGGTGAACAGGGATAGACACCGCACTGTTCCAGTACCCGCATGAAGACCTTGCCGACCTCATCGCGCAGAACCTGCTCCCAATCAGCATCATTCGGATAGCTGTCAACCCATTCGCGCACCCATTCTGCGTGCTTTGTAATCTGCGGGTCATCCGTTTCCGGCATATCCGATTCCAGCCACTCCCGAACCGCCTTCAGTTCCGTTTTCAGACGCGCAGGCAGAATCGCACGTCCCATGACTTCAATCAGACCAATATTCTCCTTCTTGATGTGATGCAGTTCTGAATGGGGATGATAGAGTCCCAGCGGATGTTCCGGTGTGGTATGATTGTCGCGCAGGACAAGATCCAGCTCGTAATCGCTGCCCAGTCTGCGGGCAATCGGCGTGATCGTATGATGCGGCGTATCGCCCGTATAAGCGATAATCCCGCGTTCCGCATCCGTATAACCGCGCCAGGCCGTCAGAACACAGTCCGCCAGTTCAATGAGGCGTTCCGGATCAGTTCCGCGAATCCGCAGAACCGACATCGGCCAATGCACGATGCCGCAGTCAACATCCGGAAAATCATCAAAATGCACTTCACAAACCAGAGGAGCATCCGCCATCGGAAAGCGGTCTCTGCCGCCCTGAAAATGCGCATGACTGAGAATTGACCCGCCGACAACCGGCAGATCTGCATTCGATCCGATGAAATAATGCGGCATCACCTTCTCAAACTCCAGAAGCTGTGCAAAACATTCGCGGTCAATTTTCATGGGAGTGTGCCGGCTGTCCAGTACAATGCAATGCTCATTGTAATAGGCATACGGCGAATACTGGAAGAACCACGGCTTTCCCGTCAGTGTCAGCGGAATGAGCCGCAGATTCTGCCGTGCAGGATGATCCAGTCTGCCCGCGTAGCCTTCATTTTCGCGGCAAAGCTGACAGTTCGGGTAAGATACTGATTTTGCTTTTCCGGCAGCGATGATGTCTTTGGGATCTTTCTCAGGCTTGGAAAGATTGATGGTGAGATCCAGTGCGCCGTAGGGCGTATTGGTCTGCCAGCAGATATTTTTCGCGATGCGCTCCTGCTGGATATATCCGTTGTCAATACACAGCCTGTAAAACCAGTCAGTAGCGTCTTTCCGGTCTCTGAGGCAGCGCGCAGCAAATTCCGCATGAATCACTGAGGGCAGCGGCGTGAAAATGCCCATGAGTTTTGCGGCAAACAAATCCCGCTGTGTGACGGTATCTTCGAGCATCCCGCGTGCAACTGCGATGTCCGTATAAACATCCAGCAGCATACTGAGGGAGGCTTTCTCCGGTGCAGCGGGGAGCGGCAGATCAGAGGGTGCGTCAGCGTGATAGAGTGCCAGTACCGCATTCTCCGCGCAGAAAGCATCCGCCTGATCCAGTAAACCGCAGCGAACAGCATAGTCAATCAGCAGCTTCGCAAACATAGTTCATCCTTTCCGTACTGCCGAAGCAGCACTGTATCATCTTAATCGGGCGTAACCCGAACGCACAGAAAAACTGCTTTTCATGTTGCGTACCAGTCATCTGCTAAAATAAATCTTCCCGCTTCCCATTGAATTTTCTGCAAGAGTATGGTATAATGTAACATAGATAAATGGGAAAGTGAGGATGCAAAATATGCCGCATCAACAAAAGAAAAGCGGTCTCCTGCTTATGGGATTGCGTATATTTTTGTATGTTCTGCTGTTGCTGATTCTCGTCTACGGCATTCTGACGATGACACTAGGCTTCGCAGAACAGCACCGCATCCGGAAGGCTGCGGCAAACGGCCTGCAAACGGACGTTGTAATCAGCGAAATACAGGAACTGGACGGGCAAATCATTGTAGTGATGCAGCCAGATCACAACGCAGATAAACGCATCGGCAGAACCATCTCTCCTACGACAAACCGGAAGCTGAAAGTCGGAGATCATCTCACCATGTATTACGGCGTCAATAATGTCTCCGAGCGTGTTGTGGACTTCAAGACCGCACGCCCGATGATTCGCACCGGCAGCATCCTGACAGTCGGTGCGCTAATCGGATGCGCCGTTACAGGGATTGTACATCTGCGGCAGCACCGCAGGAAAAAGTAAAGATACAGCAGATACCTATACAGATATATTATACCATATTTGGGAGTAAATTGCAAGCATTCTTTGAAAAATATATGCACCTCACTGCGCATGAGGTGCATTTTTTCGTTTATGATGCCAAAAGTTGTCAGAAATCGCGAAGAAGCTGTGCGAGAACCGCGTTCGATACCAGCCAGCCCTCCGGAGTCATCCAGAGACGATCCTGTTCCAGTGTCAGATATTGCGGAATGAGCGGTTTTGCGCGGCGCAGCAGTATTTCACGCGCAGAAAAATCATGCAGACAAATTCCATCCGACAGCCGCAGTCCCAGCATAATTCGCTCTGATTCCGTATCTGCCTGCGTTTCTGTAACCGATTCCGGCTGTTTCTCTGCTGCACAAAACGCTTCCAGATTACGCGGTACTGCAAACCGTTTTCCGTCATGAAAGCTATGTGCCGCCGGCCCGATGCCGTAATAGGGTTCACAGCGCCAGTATTTGCAGTTATGGCGGCTCTCAGACCCCGCCTTTGCAAAATTGGAGATTTCGTAATGTGTGAATCCGTGCGCAGTCAGAATCTCATGCATTTGCAGCCAACGATCAGCAGCGGTGTCATCATCAGGCAATTCCGGATGTGCCTCCGCAAACGGTGTCTGCGGTTCAATTTTCAGCAGATATGCTGAAATATGCGTGACCGGCAGAGAATATGCAGCTTCCAGATCTGCTGCCAGAACTTCCGGCGACTGCATCGCCAGACCAAGCATCAAATCAACGGAAAGATTACGGAATCCCGCATCCGCTGCGCGCAAAACGGCTTCCTGCGCCTGCTGCGGCTGATGCTTTCTGCCAAGTGCGTTCAGCACATCCGCCTGAAACGACTGCACGCCGAGTGATAAGCGGTTGATGCCGGCATCGCGCCACGCAGCGAGATTTACAGCAGACGCAGTCAGCGGATTGACCTCAAGCGTGATCTCCGCATCTGCTGCAAGCAGCACCGACTCCCCTGCTGTTTCAATCATGCGCCGCAGCAAATCCCCTTGCAGAAGGGAGGGCGTACCGCCGCCGAAATACAGCGTATCCGCCTGCAAACTGCGGGGAAGCGCGCGCAGATTCCGGCAGACAGCATCTGTATAACGCCGCACAGCATCCGCACTGTAGCGGGTCGAATAAAAATCACAATACGGACATTTCACTGCACAAAACGGCACATGAATGTAGATTCCGGCATTCATTCGCGGCGGATTGCCTCAATGAGTTTGCCGAAAAACATATCGAACAGAAAACCCAGTACAAATGCACTCACCAGCGGAACAAATCCGAACCAGAAAACCTGCATCATATTCGTGTGCGTAAAGTAGGTATAGAAAATCATGATGGCAGCAGCAAGCGTCAGCACAGTATGTACCGCCAGCGAGACCTTGCCGTTGACGCATCTTCCGCCGCATTTCGGGCATCTGCCGCCGGCACTGCTCATGCCGCCGCATCTTGCTTTTGCGAATGGGGAGAATGTTTTTTCGCCGCAGTGCGGACAGGTATATTTCATTGCGTGTTCCTCCGTTTACAAATCAGTTCGAGCCAATGACACACCGGATCAACCAGAGCAAAAGCAGATGCCCAGGGTAGAAACCGTAAAACAGCCATTTCATTCCCCTGCCCTTTCTTCCGTTATACAGCAGCAGCGGAACGGCAGAAAGGGCGGTCGCGAGATTATATCCTTTTGTGCGCAGAATCGAGAGAAAACCGACACCGAAAACCGTTCTGACCGGCTGACTTTTCCTGCGTGTGATATAGAACAGCCAGATGCCCAGAACCGCAAATACGGTATAATCCGCGCGCAGCAGCAGGGAGACAGCGCTCATTCCTCCGACTGCCATGCAGCCAAGCAACACACGCGGAACGCTGCTTTTTCCTTCCGTACCGCAAATCCTGTCATACAGCATCAGCGCCAGAACCGCGAGGAAAAAAGAGAGCATGATATTCTGATGGTCAAGCCCGATTCTGCGTTCAAATGCAAGATCAAACGGAATCTCGCTGACCAGTGCAAAAATGCCGAGACGTATGAGATATTTTATGCGGTTATGCGTGTGAATATAGCCCTCTGCAATACAGAATGCAAAGAGCGGCATCGCAATTCTGCCGACATACCGCATCCAGACTGCATCAGGGAAAAAGACATCACCGACATGATCAAACACCATACTGATCATTGCGATGAGTTTCAGCATTGTACCGTCAAGTATCTGTATCTTTTTCAGAAAACTGTTTGTCTGTTTTGATTCCATGACTGATTCTCCGGCAATGTGCGGTTATTCGTCGAATTTCAAAACAGCCATGAAAGCATCCGAAGGGACTTCCACAGAGCCAAGCTGACGCATCCGCTTCTTGCCTTCCTTTTGCTTTTCAAGCAGCTTCTTCTTTCGGGTAATATCGCCGCCGTAGCACTTGGCAAGAACATCCTTGCGCAGCGCCTTGACCGTTTCGCGGGCAATGATTTTGCCGCCGATGGCTGCCTGAATCGGCACTTCAAAAAGCTGCCGCGGAATATTCTCTTTCAGCTTTTCCGCGATCTTTCTCGCACGCGGATACGCCTTGGAATCATGGACAATGAACGAAAGTGCATCGACGATCTCGCCGTTCAGCATGAAGTCAAGCTTGACCAGCTTCGAGGTCATGTAGCCGTCGAGTTCATAATCGAGCGATGCATAACCGCGGGTACGGGATTTGAGTGCGTCAAAGAAATCATAGATAATTTCATTCAGCGGGAGCGTATAGTGCATCTCCACGCGCACATCATCAAGATACTGCATATCCTTGAACACGCCTCGGCGCTCCTGACAGAGATCCATAATGCCGCCGACATACTCTTTCGGTGCAAGGATACTCGCTTTGACAATCGGTTCTTCCGCATCTGCGATATTGGCGGGGTTCGGGTAATTCGACGGGTTGTCGATCATCAGCACATCCCCGTTCGTCAGTGTCACGCGGTAAATAACAGAAGGCGCAGTCGTGACGAGATCAAGGTCGTACTCGCGCTCCAGACGCTCCTGAATGATCTCCATGTGCAGCAGACCGAGGAAGCCGCAGCGGAATCCGAAGCCCAGAGCAATAGACGTTTCCGGCTCAAAGGTCAGTGCGGCATCATTGAGCTGCAATTTTTCAAGTGCATCGCGCAGATCATTGTAATGTGCGCCGTCTGCGGGATAAATACCGGAAAAGACCATCGGGGCAACCTTGCGGTAACCGGGCAGCGGTTCAGCACAGGGATTGTCCGCAAGCGTAACCGTATCACCGACGCGCGTCTCTCCGATGCTCTTGATGGAAGCAGTCAGATAACCGACCTCGCCTGCTGTCAACCTGCCGCGGTTGATATGTTCTGTTGCGCTCATAACGCCCGCTTCCACAACCTGGAACTCCGCGCCGGTTGCCATCAGCTTGATGCGGTCACCGGTTTTGACAGTTCCTTCCTTGACGCGCACATAAATGATAACGCCCTTGTAGGGGTCATAAAAGCTGTCGAAGATGAGCGCTTGCAGCGGGGCGTTCTCATCGCCCTGCGGCGCCGGAATATCGGTAACAATACGTTCCAGCACCTCCTCGATGTTGGTACCCATTTTCGCAGAGACACGCGGTGCATCCATACAGGGAATGCCGATGACGCTTTCAACCTCCTGCGCAACGCGGTCCGGTTCAGCAGAGGGAAGGTCAATCTTATTGATGACAGGTACGATTTCCAGATCTGCCTCAACCGCCAGATAGGTATTCGCAAGCGTCTGCGCCTCAATACCCTGCGAAGCGTCAATGATCAGAATTGCGCCCTCACAGGCAGCAAGTGACCGGCTGACCTCATAGTTGAAATCAACGTGGCCGGGGGTATCAATGAGATTGAACCGATAGGTCTCGCCGTCTTTTGCAGTATAATCGAGCGCAACGGCACGCGCTTTGATCGTAATGCCGCGCTCACGCTCAATATCCATATTATCGAGAAGCTGCTCTTCCATATCGCGGCTTGCAACGGCACAAGTCTTTTCGAGAATCCGGTCTGCAAGCGTCGATTTGCCGTGATCAATATGGGCAATGATGCTGAAATTCCGGATGTGCTTATCTGCCAATGTGATTCCTCCGTTCATAGGTTATCAGTATTAGTATACCATATCCGGCGCAAAATTGCAAGACTTTCTGTGCCAGGCCCGCTGACTTTTCGGTACAGAAAAGTGAAATCTAAGTGTAAACGGTTGCATTTCGCGCAGAAACGTGCTATAATATACAATGTACGCCTAAAATACGGCAATCTATCAGAAAGAAGAGTGGTATCCCATGACAAAAATCACGATCTTTTCCGGCTTTCTCGGCGCCGGCAAGACAACCCTAATCAAGAAGCTCATTCAGGATGGCTTCAAGGGCGAAAAACTCGTTCTGATCGAAAACGAGTTCGGTCAGATCGGCATTGACGGCGGTTTTCTCAAGGAAGCCGGCATTCAGATCAACGAAATGAATTCGGGCTGCATCTGCTGCTCACTGGTCGGAGATTTCGGCAAGGCACTGCGTCAGGTTCTGGAAGAGTATAACCCTGACCGCATCCTGATCGAGCCGTCCGGAGTCGGCAAACTGAGCGATGTGATCAGCGCTGTGCAGAATCTCGGCATCGAAACCGCTGAATTGGATGGGTTCACAACGGTTGTGGATGCCAAAAAATGCAAAATGTATCAGAAGAACTTCGGTGAGTTCTTTAACAACCAGATCACATACGCAAGCTGCATCATCCTGAGCCATACAAGCGGTCTCACGGAGTCGAAAATTCAGGAGACTGTCGCACTGATCCGCGAATGCAACCCTGCTGCACCGATTGTCACGACGGAGTGGGAAGAGCTGACCGGCGCACAGCTCATTGAAGCCATGACCCAGAAAAATACGCTGGATGATGAACTGAAAGCATTACTCGCGGAAGCACAGGAGCATGAGCATCACCACCACCATGATCATGACGACGATGACGAGGAGCATGAGCATCATCACCACCACCATGATCATGACGACGATGACGAGGAGCATGAGCATCACCACCACCACCATGATCATGACGATGACGAGGAGCATGAGCATCATCACCATGATCACGGTCCGGACTGCACCTGCGGCTGCCACGATCACGATCATGAGCATCATCACCACCATGCCGATGAGGTGTTCCAGAGCTGGGGTGCTGAGACTCCGAAGCTCTACACCACCGAGGCAATCACTGCTGCACTGAAACAGCTCAGCGACGCAGAGACCTTTGGACTGGTGCTGCGTGCAAAGGGCATTGTTGCAGCCGGCGACGGCAAATGGATTCACTTTGACTATGTTCCCGGTACACCGGATGTCCGCTTCGGTACGGCTGAAACAACTGGCAGACTGTGCGTGATCGGCTCCGGTCTCAAAGAGGATGCCGTTTCCAAGCTGTTCGGAATCGAATAAGGAGGGCAGCTATGCCGAATAATCAGCAAAACCAGCAGGAAGAATTCTTCCCCGTTTATCTGTTCACAGGCTTTCTGGAGGCGGGCAAAACCAGATTTATGCAGTCTGCAATGGAGGATGAGCGCTTTTCCACCGGCGAACGCACACTTGTCCTGATCTGTGAAGAAGGCGAAGAAGAATACGACCTGAAGCGCATTCCGCAGGATAATGTGTTCCTGCACGTTGTTCATGATGCATTTGACATCAATCCCGATACGCTCAGTCAGCTCCGCGAACAGTATAAGGCTGACCGCGTGATGATCGAGTATAACGGAATGTGGCAGCTCCGTGATCTCTACGAAAATCTTCCTGATGACTGGGCGGTTTATCAGGAGGTATTTATTGCGGATGCCTCGACATTTCTCACTTACAATGCAAATATGCGCAGCCTCGTTGTGGATAAGCTTCAGAATTGTGAGCTGGTATATTTCAACCGCTATGAGGACAGCATGGGCATTGAACAGTTCCACCAGATTGTGCGCGGTGTCTCCCGCCGTGCCGATATTTACTATGAATTTCCGGACGGCAAAACAATGTTTGACGACATTGAAGATCCCCTGCCGTTTGATACGGAGGCGGATCATATCACGATTGAGGATCAGGATTTCGCACTCTGGTTCAGAGATCTGATGGAGACTCCGAAAAAATATAAGGACAAGACCATGACCTTCAAGGCGCTCGCCGTGAAGAATCCGTCTTTCCCGAAAAATGTCTTTGCTGTCGGCAGACATATCATGACCTGCTGTGTTGAGGATATTCAATACTGCTGGATTGCTGCCGAATATGAGAAACCATTTCAGCCGCACAAAAAACACTGGATTACCGTGACCGGCAAAATCGGTCTGAAGAACAATCCGATGCAGGGACAGAGTGTTCCTGTCATCCGCGTGACAGAGCTGCACGATGCTGAACCGCCAGCACAGGAAGTCGCGACCTTCTATTAAACAGCAAACCGGCAGATACCGCATCTGGTATCTGCCGGTTCAGCTTGTAGATAAAGTGTCTC
>DGVV01000128.1 GCA_002395085.1 Ruminococcus sp. UBA4275
CCGTGGTCAACGTGGCCGATCGTACCGATGTTGACATGGGGTTTTGTACGTTCAAAATGCTCTTTTGCCATTGGAATCTACCTCCTACGGTATAGTATAGTGTGGGTAAATTGGGTTCGGTCATCATCTGGGTTACGACAAGGACCTGACACCCTATATTGTACCAGATTTCAGAGAAAAATGCAAGGGCTTTCAGAAAATTTTTCCAAAAGTTTACAAATCCCCCAATGAAATCTGATGCCGCTTGAAAACCGTCCGCCGGAGAACAACAGCAGTCATTCTCCGGAAGACGTTTATAAGCAATTAGTCTTCGTCGCTGTGTCCGCGCTCGCTCTTGATCTTGTCTGCGATGGACTTCGGAACTTCCGCGAAGCTGTGCGGCTCCATGGTGTAGTTACCGCGGCCCTGAGAACGGGAACGGAGGTCACTTGCGTAGCCGAACATATTGCTCAGCGGAACAAGTGCGTCGATCTGGCTGACGCCGTTGTGGACTTCCTGACCCTGGATCTGTCCGCGGCGGCCGTTGAGGTCACCGAAGACATCGCCCATGTACTGCTCCGGCACGAAGACGGAAACCTTCATGAGCGGCTCAAGCAGAACCGGATCTGCCTTGCGCATTGCGTTCTTGAATGCCATAGAACCGGCGATCTTGAACGCCATTTCGGAGGAGTCAACCTCGTGATAGGAGCCGTCGTAAAGGGTGACCTTCACATCGACAACCTGATAGCCGGCGACGACACCAGCCTGCATTGCAGACCTGATACCTGCATCGACTGCGGGGATATACTCCTTCGGAATTGCACCGCCGACGATGTTGTTGATGAACTCGTAGCCCTTGCCCGGCTCATTCGGCTCGACGGTGATCTTGACGTGACCGTACTGACCGGTACCGCCCGTCTGCTTCTTGTGCTTGTAATCCTCGTTGACGGTCTTGCGGATGGTCTCCTTGTAGGAAACCTGCGGTGCGCCGACGTTCGCCTCGACCTTGAACTCACGGAGGAGACGGTCAACGATGATTTCGAGGTGCAGCTCACCCATACCGGCGATGATGGTCTGACCGGTCTCGGTATCAGTCCAGGTACGGAAGGTCGGGTCTTCCTCAGCAAGCTTTGCGAGTGCAAGACCCATCTTCTCCTGACCGGCCTTGGTCTTCGGCTCGATTGCGAGGTTGATAACCGGATCCGGGAACTCCATGGACTCCAGAATGATCGGGTGATTCTCGTCACAGAGGGTATCACCGGTGGTGGTGTTCTTCACGCCGATGACAGCAGCGATGTCGCCTGCATAGACAACGTCGATGTCCTTTCTGTGATTGGAGTGCATCTGAAGGATTCTGCCCATACGCTCATTCTGGTTCTTGCAGGAGTTGAGGACAGAAGTACCCTTCTCAATTTTACCGGAATAGACACGGAAGAAGCAGAGCTTACCGACGAACGGGTCGGTCGCAATCTTGAATGCAAGTGCTGCGAACGGTGCGTTGTCGTCGGAGGGACGCTCTTCCTCCTCGTCGGTCTTCGGGTTGATACCGGTGATTGCCGGAACATCGAGCGGAGAAGGCATATAATCGACGATTGCGTCGAGCAGCTTCTGGACGCCCTTGTTCTTGTAAGAAGTACCGCAGACAACCGGAACGATCGTGTTTGCAATCGTACCCTTGCGGATGCCGCGCTTCAGCTCGTCGATGGTGAGTTCTTCCTCATTGAGGTACTTCTCCATCAGCTCCTCGTCGGTCTCGACGATATGCTCGATCATCTCCATGCGGTACTCTTCCGCCTTGTCCTGCATATCCGCGGGGATGTCCTCGACAGAGATATGCTGACCCAGGCGGTCTTCATCGTCATAGATGTACGCCTTCATCTCAAGCAGGTCGATCAGGCCCTTGAAATCGCTCTCAGAGCCGATCGGGAGCTGGATCG
Organism: Ruminococcus sp. UBA4275; assembly: GCA_002395085.1. GTDB lineage: Bacteria > Bacillota > Clostridia > Oscillospirales > Ruminococcaceae > Firm-04. The sequence continues at coordinate 1,917 of DGVV01000128.1, forward strand.
GAACAGCATTACACTTCAGACGATCCTTCATCATTTCCACGACGCGGTAGAAATCCGCGCCCATGATGTCCATTTTATTGACATACGCCATACGCGGAACCTTGTACTTGTCCGCCTGGCGCCAGACAGTCTCGGACTGGGGCTCAACGCCGCCCTTTGCGCAGAAAACGGTCACAGAACCGTCCAGAACACGAAGGGAACGCTCGACCTCAACGGTAAAATCAACGTGTCCGGGCGTATCAATGATATTGATTCTGTGCTGCTTCCAGTATGCAGTCGTTGCAGCGGAGGTAATGGTGATACCTCTCTCCTGCTCCTGCTCCATCCAGTCCATCGTTGCGGTACCGTCGTGGGTATCGCCGATTTTGTGGTTGATACCGGTGTAGAACAGAATACGCTCGGTCGTGGTGGTTTTGCCGGCGTCGATATGAGCCATAATGCCGATGTTTCTTGTTTGTTCAAGACTACAGTCTCTAGGCATTTGGGTTCCTCCTAATAATCGCATTTACAGCAGACGCGGCGTCTGCTGTAAACGGTAAAAAGCATTCGCAGCAGCGAATTACCAGCGGTAGTGTGCGAACGCCTTGTTCGCCTCTGCCATCTTGTGCGTATCCTCGCGCTTCTTGACAGAGCCGCCGGTTCCGTTGACAGCGTCAATGATCTCGCCGGCAAGGCGCTCCTTCATGGTCTTCTCGCTGCGGAGTCTGGAATATTTGGTAATCCAGCGCAGACCGAGTGTCTGACGGCGGTCAGGTCTGACCTCCATCGGGACCTGATAGGTTGCACCGCCCATACGGCGTGCCTTGACCTCAAGCAGCGGCATGATGTTTTCCATTGCCTGCTCGAACACTTCGAGCGGCTCACGGTCAGTCTTGGTTTTGACGATCTCGAAAGCGTCGTACACGATCTTCTGTGCGACACCCTTCTTGCCGTCGAGCATGATGTTGTTGATCAGGCGGGTGACCAGCTTGGAATTGTACAGCGGATCCGCCAGAACGTCACGCTTTGCGATACTGCCTCTTCTCGGCATACTCGCTTCCCTCCTTCATATTTGATGAATTCACAGGTACTCACTTGCGGAGTATTCCTCGCATCTGCGGGGAATGACCGCAGTGCATTTCAGCCAATGCAGAAAAGAGACAGCGTATTTCATGATGAAAAGTATGCCGTCAATCAAATCCACATAAGCCAGGATGTGGGATGTTGCGGTAAGGGGGCTTTCGCAGATTACTTCTTGCCTGCCTTCGGGCGCTTTGCGCCGTACTTGGAACGTGCCTGAAGTCTGCCGTTGACGCCCTGAGCATCCAGCGTACCGCGGATGATGTGGTAACGCACACCAGGCAGATCCTTGACTCTGCCGCCGCGGATCAGAACGACGCTGTGCTCCTGCAGGTTGTGGCCGATACCCGGAATGTAAGCGGTGACCTCGTAGCCGTTGGTGAGACGCACTCTGGCGATCTTACGCATAGCAGAGTTCGGCTTTTTCGGGGTAGCGGTCTTGACTGCGGTGCAGACGCCGCGCTTCTGCGGAGAGCTGAGGTCGATCTGGGACTTCTTCTGAGCATTGTAACCCTTCTGAAGTGCCGGAGCGGTAGACTTCTCCGTCAGGCTCTTTCTGCCCTTACGAACGAGCTGATTGAAAGTTGGCATAGTTTTCCTCCTTCTTTTAATAATAGAATATGAGTGCGCATGGGTATCGCATAGAGATACCGCGCACTCATATTATTATATCCATCTTACCCCGATTTGTCAAGCATTTCGGGAAATTCTGCGCATTTTACAAATCGCGGCAGATTTTTTGCGCATTTTTGCAATATTTCGCCGTCACTGCGGGTACGGATAAGTATTTCCGCTGTAGGTCAGCGCATCCCCGCCCCATTCGAGTGTCAGTTCATTGCTTGCATCGGCATCAAAGAGTTCCTTGTAGGTCAGCCCGCTGCCGTACATCCCGTAGACATAGTAATCCGTGCTGTACATGGGATCGGGTTGCAGGCTGCGGTACAGGATATGTCTGCCGTCCGGCGAACGGTAATCGGTCTGTTCGAGGTAATATTTCGTATGCGTCGGGCGCAGAACGTACATCCCCGGCACGATGCCCCCTGCAAGAAACAGCACTGCCCCGATGACCGGCAAAGTACCGCTTTTCCCGTCTTTCCGTCTGAGCAGAAAGCGCCGCACGTTCAGCAGCACAAGCATCAGCAGGGCGATGAAGAACAGCAGAAGCATCCAGTAGCCCTCCAGCAGATTGAGCAGCGCGAAATGCCGGTAATACGGCATACTCAGGATGGCGAATGCGCCCAGCACACTCAGCGCAAAAATCAGCCATGCGGTATTCCGAAGTGCTTTCATTGCTTCATTCCTCCTCATATTCACAAGTATATCCGTTCACGATTCCGCCGTCTGCTGCCCGGTTGACCTCCGGCGTTTCGCCGTGACCGGTGCGATGCAGCCGGATTTTGCAGCGGGCAGCGCCCTGTTGTTAATCCATATTGGCAGAAGGTGCGTTCTTTTTTTCGGTATCAGCGGTCTGCTCCTGCGCAAAATGATCCGTCCGGAAAGGCGCAAGCGGCAGACCGTTCCTGCCGAACACTGTCACTTCCATGTAGTTCGTCCACGCATAGCGCGCATACTGCGGATGCGGTACGGCATCTGCCGTCAGGATGATGCGGTCAGGCATCAGCACGGCTTTCGCCGGATGGAATACACCGTCTGCGCCCGCCAGCTCGAATCCGGCAGGTTCACCGGTCAGCAGAAAACCGTCCGGGGCATTCTCCGTCACGACGGTGACTGCATTCCCGGTCACATAGCTGCTGACGTACATCGGCGCAGTTGCCTGCTCACGCGGCAGCAGCCCGTAAACCTCAGAAAGTGCCTGCAAATACAGCCGGTGTCCGACCGGCGCTTTGTCCGTCGGGTGAATGTTATCCAGTTCGCCGCAGTCGGGAATCACCGCAAGACCCGTATTGCGCAGCTTGCGGTACACCTGCATCTGCGCCTCGCGGATGCGGCACCAGTGCCTGTAATCGGGATCGTTTGCGTAGCGGAACATCGGGAGCTGCACATTCAGGAAATACAGGCCGCGGTCACCCCATTCGCTGCGCCAGCAGTCAATCAGTGCTTCCAGCAGCGTACCGTAGGTGTCGGGGCGGTGGTCGTCCGATTCCCCCTGATAGTACAGGAATCCGCGCAATGTGTACGGGCAGACGCGCATCAGCATCGTTTCGTATGCACCGCAGGGACGGCCCTCGTTCTTCGGACCCATCGGGCCGGGATAGCGCGATGCACCGACGGCTTCCTGCGCCGCATCCCATGTCGCCTCCGGATGCGCCTCCATATAATGCGAATACTTCCCCCACCACACATCCTGATAGGCTGCGTATTCGTCAAATGCCGCAATCAGCTCCTCGCGGGTCTTGCCCGCTACGGCGGCGTCATAGTCGTCAATATACGGGCGGATGCGGCTGTCCTGCGTCAGTGTCTCCCGCGAAACCCACACCGATGCCGATGTGCCGCCCCAGTTGCAGCCGATGAGACCGACCGTCACGCCGAGCTTTTTCGCAAGCTCCAGTGCGAAATACAGTCCCACCGCAGACCACGCCTTTGCGCTTTCGGGATCGGCATAGCTCCATGCGGTATTGCGCTCCGCTGCATCGAAGTTTTCGTCGATGATGCGCTGTTTCGGAGTGTAGTAGAATCGCACGCCGCATTCCGGTGTGAGCGATGCAAGCGTCTCCGCGCCGTGCTTGTCATTGCGGATCTCAAACTCCATATTGCTCTGCCCGCCGCAGAGCCACACTTCTCCGATTGCAATCTCACGGAAGGTGCGGGTGACTGCACCGCTCTGTACGGTCATCGTAAGACCGTCCGCGGCGGGCATCGGCGGGAGCGTGACGCGCCATTTACCGCCCTGCACGGTGCAGGATGCGCGGTGTCCGCCGAGCGTCACGGTGACGGTTCTGCCGTCTGCGCCGTCGCCCCAGACGGTGATCGGCTTTTCTCTTTGCAGAACCATGCGGTCACTGAAAATTGCTGCTGTTCTCATGGCTGGTAACCTCTTTTTCTTTCGTTCGGGAAATGCGTTCCCTTGTATTTTTGGGCTAATAACAATTTAGGTG
>DGVV01000165.1 GCA_002395085.1 Ruminococcus sp. UBA4275
AGCGCCCCATTATAATCATCGCGCAGCGATACCTTTATCGACAAGCTGGGCTGTCCTCTTTCGGGAGGACAGCCTTTTTACGGGCATTGATCTATCGTTCTATTGTCAGCTTCCTGCGTATCTTTCCCATTTGATTCTATGGAACCTATAATGCCTTGAAATCCAGGGAGTAACAAACAAAGTGCGCCGCCCCAAGGCGCGTACAGATTATGAAAGCGCACAAAGAGTATCGTCTGCCGCATGGAAATGGAAGCGGGCACTGCCCGCAAATGTAAACATTCCGTGAACAACTTGCCAAAACTACGGCTTTGTGTTATACTATAAATTAAGCATTCCGAATACGAAAAGGGGGATTCCCACATGAGAGAAATTTCAGCCGCGGACATCACTGCAAAAATCCGCGAACTGTGCATACAGGCAAATGCCGTGCTGCCCGCATCACTTGAACAATGCATTCGCGAGAGCGGCGAGAAAGAACAGTCTGAGGCGGGCAAAAGCGTCTTCCTCGACCTCTGCGCCAACCTCGATGCCGCCCGCGAAACCGGTCTGCCGATTTGTCAGGATACCGGCATGGCGGTCATCTTCCTGCGCATCGGGCAGGATGTTCACATCACCGGCGGCGACCTCCGCGAAGCCGTCAACGCAGGCGTCGCGGCGGGTTACCTCGACGGCTATCTGCGCTGTTCCGTGGTCGGAGATCCGCTGGAACGGGTCAATACCGGCAACAATACGCCCGCTGTACTGCACATCGACATCGTGCCGGGTGAACAAATCGAAATCGACGTCTGCCCCAAGGGCTTCGGCAGCGAAAATATGAGTGCGCTGCGGATGTTTACCCCCGCCGCCTCCGAGGATGACATCGTCGGCTTTGTCCGCGATACCATCGCACACGCCGGAAGCAACCCCTGCCCGCCGATTGTCGTCGGCGTCGGCATCGGCGGCGACTTTGAACAGTGCGCCTTTCTCGCGAAAAAAGCGCTCTGCCGCGATATTGCCGTCCGCAATGCAAAACCGCTTTACGCCGCCCTCGAACAGAAAATGCTTGATGCAGTCAACGCACTCGGCATCGGACCGCAGGGCTTCGGCGGCACGGTCACGGCGCTGGCGGTCAACATTGAACAAGCCCCGACGCACATCGCCGGACTGCCTGTTTCGGTCAATGTCGGCTGCCATGTCACGCGGCACGCATCCGCTGTGATCTAATCAGAAATTACAAATTACTTGACTTTTCACACGAAATATGGTATAATATGAACAAAGGATAGTGAAGGAGGATCACACCAATGGAACTCGATCAAGCCCGCATCGCAAATACCGCTGCCAATACAAAAGCGCTGCTTGCGATGCTCGATGAAAAACAGCTCAAATATACCGTCGAGGAGCAGACCGATGCGCGCGCCCATATCCGGATCGGATTTGTCGGCAACGACATCCCCATGACGCTGCACATCATTCTCCGCACAGACCGTCAGCTCGCGACCGTTTTCTCCCCGATGCCCTTCACCTTCCCGCTTGACCGGATCTCAGAAGGCGCAGAGGCAGTCACAGCGGCAAATTACGGGCTGATCGACGGTTCATTCGATCTCGATATGGAGACCGGTGAGATCCGCTTCCGACTGACGAGCAGCTACCTCGGCAGCGTGCTGAGCGAGGAGCTGTTCTCCTACCTGATGTTTGTCTCTGCGGAGACAATCGACCGCTACAATGACCGCTTCTTCCTGCTGAGCAGCGGACAGCTTCCGCTGGCAGATTTCGTCCGGATGGACGCGGAGGATCGCGGCGCTGTGCAGTGATGAGGCTTGCGCCATGCGAAAATATCTGACTGAATACATCGAAATGATTGAGAAAATGCTCGAAGAAAACAGTGTGCAGGATTATGCAGAACTGGAACAGCGGCATTTGCAAATGGTGCAGTTTATGCAGCATGAACGCCTGATTCATTTTCTGGTGACGATGCTGTTTGCACTGGGTTTTTTCCTCGCACTCGGCATCTACCTGCTTGGGGAGATTTTCTCGATGCTCCCGCTGCTCATTTTGATTCTTGCGCTGCTGGTGCCTTACATCGCGCATTACTACTTTTTGGAGAACTCCGTGCAGAAACTCTACAGACTTTATGACGAGATTCACGCAAGACGGCTCAAGCAGCCGCCGCAGTAACCGCTGCCCCCCCTGACTGATCAGGCGGCAGCTTCAACACAGAAAGGCAGGTTCAAGCATGGTCCTCTACCGTCCGATTTGTGAAACGGAATATTCCGAGGTCAAAGCGAGAGATTTTCACAGCTTTCCTCCGCGTCCGGCGGAACAGCCCCTCTTTACGGCGCTGCTTTCTGAGGAGGGTGCATCCCGCATCGCACGCAGAATGAAAGTGGAAAATCACGCTGAAACGAATGTTTACGTTGTCAGCTTTCTGGTGGATGACGCTTATATCCGGCAGTTTCCCGTGCAGGATACCGATGCGCATGACAGCCGCGCACTCTGGATTCCCGCAGAAGAAATGGATATTCTCAATCAGCACCTGATCGGTGACATCCGCGTGCTGGCACAGTATCAGATCGACCGCGAGGACGGCGATCTGTTCTTCGCATAACACCGCAAGGCAACGCATCAGCAGCAAACCGCATGATGAAAAACGCGCCGCCCTTCTGCATGAGGGGCGGTGCGAAAACGTGATAGAAAGGATGATACCCCATGGCAATGACCATTCTGTATCCGGTGGGTCAGCACCTCTATGTCAATCTGACCAATCAATGTCCGTGCGCCTGCACATTCTGCATCCGGCAGAACGGCGACGGCGCTTACGGTTCAGACAGCCTCTGGCTGGAACATGATCCCGATATGGACGAAATCCGTGCCGCTTTTGCAAAGTGGAATCTCGCAGACTTCACAGAGCTGGTCTTCTGCGGCTACGGCGAACCCACTGAGGCACTCGAAATGCTCTGTTCCGCCGCGGCGTATGCGAAAACACTGCCGGACTGCCCGCCCATCCGCCTGAATACGAACGGTCTCTCCGACCTCATCCACGGCAAAAAGACCGCGTGGATGCTCAAGGGTCTCGTCGATACCGTCTCCATCAGCCTGAATGCCGGCACGAAAGCGGAGTACCTCGCTGTGACCCGCCCCAAATGGGACAATGCCTTTGAGGCAATGCAGGCTTTTGCCGCAGACTGCAAGCAGTATGTTGACAAGGTGATGTTCACAGTGGTGGATGTGATTCCGCAGAGTGAGATTGACGCAGCACAGGCGGTCGCAGATGCGGTCAATATCCCGCTGCGCGTGCGGAAATACGATTCGTGATAATATCCGCGGGACAGGTGTGCAATCCCTGTGCCGCCCCCTGCGCGGCGGGTCAGATTCCGCGCTGGAAAGACTGTTATACCATGAAAACAACAGAACAGACGGCACAGAAATACGCCAAAATGTTTGTCAGATCGCTGCGAAAAGCCGGCTATCAGCAGCCGGAACTCTTCGCCGCATACAAGGCGCGGTTTCTGCAATACGCAGAATCCCCTGAATACCGGCGGTTTTCGCAGTTTCAGACAATGGGCGTGGACAAGGTCTTTGCCGCCATTACCCATGCAAAAATCTGTATGGAGGCGGGCATACCGATGGAGGAAGCGCTGCGCATCTGGGAAACCTATACAGCCGGCACAATCCGGCGCATTTTCCGCGGCGCTTGCAGGGCAATCGACCTGCTGCCGAACGGCTACAGAATCCTTGCCGGTCTCCTTTACAAAGACGCGCAGCAGCGCGCAAAAGAGAAATGCCTGACCTATGAAATGCTCAGTTTTACGGAGCAGAAACTGGAATACAAGATCACGCACTGTATGTACATTGAGGCCTTTGAAGCCTTCGGGCTGCGCCCTTTCTGCAAGGCAGTCTGCAATTCAGATCTTTGTATGCAGGCAATGCAGAAAAAAGCGCGGTTCATCCGGTATTCTGATCTGGCAGACGGCGACTGCTGCCATGATGAACTCGTGAAACAGTAACCGTGCAAACCCTGTCCGCCATCTATTTTGGGGAGAGATTACCATGAAAACATTTAGAAAGAGAAGCGCCGCATTCCTTGCGGCATCCCTGATGTGCCTCAGCTTCACCGGCTGCGGCACGGGAACAACCGAAAGCAGCCCCGCGGAAAGCGGTGCGTCATCTTCTGCCGCAGAGAACCTCGTGCCGGTGGAATTGGTACAGTCTGACGGCAGTGCGCGCATCACCGTGGAAAACGGTCACTTCAAAGCCGGCGGCAAAGACATCTGGATGTGCGGTACAAATACGCCGTGGGATAACTGGGACGATTTCGGCAGAGATTTCGACGCTGCCTTCTGGCGTGAACATTTTGCCGCACTGCGGGAAGCAGGCATCAATTCTTCGCGCGTCTGGATTCTCTGTTCAGGCAGCTACGGCATTCAGTTTGATGAAACCGGCGCAGTTACGGGCATGACCGACAAATTCTGGAATGATGTCGATCAACTGATGGCGATTGCAGCCGAGGAAAAAATCTACATCATGGCAACGCTGATGTCCTTTGACTGCTGCAAAACCGGCAACAAGAATTACAAGCGCTTCCGTGCAATGATACAGGACGATGCCCTCACCGAAAGCTATGTGCAGAATTACGTCATCCCCTTTGCCAAGCGCTATGACAGCAACGACTATCTCTACAGCATCGACCTGTGCAATGAACCGGACTGGATTCACGAAAATGAGGAATCCGGCAAGATCGACTGGAAACCGATGGTCGCATTCTTCGGCAAATGCGCACAGGGTATCCATCAAAACAGCGATATTCTCGTCACGACCGGCATCGGCTATATCCCGAATAATTCGGATGAACGCGGCACAAACGTCGTGAGTGACCAGCTTCTGGAATATTACGCGGGCGCAGATTCCTATATGGATTTCTACTCTGTCCACTTCTATGACTGGATGATCGAGTGGCACAAGAATCCGTTCATGCTGTCTCCGAAGGACTACGGTCTCGACACGAAAAAGCCGAATGTGCTGGGCGAATGTTCTGCAAAAGGCTCAGAGAAGGACGGCATTGATCTGGTGCAGGGTGCGCAGCAGCTTTACGAAAACGGCTGGGACGGCGTTTACCCGTGGACCTCGACCGGCACGGATAACAACGGCGGTTTTGCGGAAGTCACCGCATATTCCAAAAATATGCTCGCCCAGATCAAGGATCTGATTTTCCCGCTCGACTGATTATCCCGCACATAAAAACAAGCCGCACAGGGCGCTGTATGCCCCGTGCGGCTTTTTGTGCAGCTTTTTAGCCGGCTTATCGCAGCACTGATTCGTGAATTGCAAAATGCTTCGGGATACCGTTCTCCGTGATGAGATTGAGGTCGCCCTGAATCAGCGGCATGAAGTAAGAGAGCGCAGTATCTGTGATATTATTGCCTGCGCTGTTGATGTAATCACGCGGCAGAAACTTTTCACGGTTCGCGATGTCAGCAGCTTCCGCAGTCTCAATCACGACCGTATACGGCACATCTGCCACACGCCGGAACACCATGACCTTGCCGGTTTCGCCGCTGAGTGCGCAGCGCACACCCGCAGCACCGATACTTTCAGCCTCGTCAATGTCGGTCTTTGAGCCGAGATGCGAGGAGCAGCGCTGCATGACATTCAGCTCAATGGAACGCACCTTGCAGCCGATCTTCGTCCGCACAATATCCTCCAGATACTTGCCGATGCCGGAAAGATACTTGTGGCCGAAATTATCCACCACACCGGACTGCACGCCGTCCGGAACGGCAATGCCCTCCGAAACCGCGATGATCACCGCCTTGTGCTTGGACATCTCCTGCCGCACATCTGCGAGGAAGCCCTCCTCCGAGAAGCTGACCTCCGGCACATAGACCAGATGCGGTGCGGTCTCACCCATTGCGTGCAGAACAGCACTGGAAGCCGTCAGCCAGCCCGCATGACGCCCCATGATCTCCACGATTGTTACAGAAGGGATGCTGTACACAATGCTGTCGCGCGTGATCTCATGCATGGTCGTCGCAACATACTTTGCCGCAGAACCAAAGCCCGGCGTATGATCTGTAATGCAAAGGTCATTGTCGATGGTCTTGGGAATGCCGATCACCTTGATGTTCAGTTCATGTTCCGCGAAATAAGCAGAAAGCTTATTGACGGTATCCATCGAGTCATTGCCGCCGATGTAGAAGAACGCACCGATATTGCGCTGCGTGAGGGTTTCCGCAATCTGGCGGTAAACCGCTTCATCCTCATTGGCATCCGGCAGCTTATAGCGGCACGAACCCAGTACCGTAGAAGGTGTCTGCCGCAGCAGTTCCATATCGTTGTTCGTGTTGATGATCGACTTCATATCGACCAGATGATTGTTAATGATTCCTTCGATTCCGTTGATCGAACCGAAAATCGCGTCGATTTCCGGCACTTTCAGCGACTCGCGAAACACGCCGACCAGCGACGCATTGATTGCACAGGTCGGGCCGCCCGACTGCGCGACTGCAATATTGATCATGAATCTGTTCCTTCCTGTTTCTGCGTATCCGCAGCATGATCGGTCAATTCGGTCTCGGCATCCTTTGCCGGCTTCTTCTTTTTGCGGATCTCCTTCAGCACACTGATCAGACGATTGCGGTTGAAGTAAACCGCGACCAGCGCCAGCGCCACCAGCGGATACCGCAGATACCACATTTTATAAGTCGCCATCATCACCGTGCTGCAAGCCATATATGCCGCAGAAAGCAGCAGCAGCATTTTGAGATTCAGAATCTTCTCATTGTTCAGATGATCGCGGATGATGATTTTCATGCAGATGTAATGTGCAACTGCGTAGAAGATGTAGCAGAACAGCGTCGTGTAGCCCGCTGCAATGTAGCCGAACTTCTTGATGCAGAAGTAATTGAGAATGATGTTCAGTACGCCGCCGATGGTGGATGCGACCATGAGGAACATGGATTTCTCATAGTAATACTCAAATGTCGCGAAGACATTGTACATGAACATAAAGAAGATACTCGCAACCAGCGGCGGAATGACCCAGATGGCTTCGTGATATTCTTTCGGTCCGAACACCGTCACGATTTCCGGTGCAAGCGCGGTCACACCGAGGCCGCAGACACCGACAATCGCAATGACGGCGTAAGTGATATTGCCGATGGAATGCGTCTGTTTTTCGCGGATCTTCTGGAAATACCACGGATGCAGCGTATTGATCAGCGAGGTTGTAACCAGCGTCAGCAGCCATGCGAGATTGTGACCCAGACCGTAGATACCTGCCTGACTGTAGCCCTCCATAGATTTGATCATCAGCGAGTCACTCTGATTCAGCACCACGCGCGTGAGATAATGCGGAATCAGCGGGATATTCAGCGAAAGCGAATACCGCCAGAAATGGGAATTGAACAGCCGCTTATCGTGCCGCAGGAAGCTGATGAACAATCCGGAATACACAAAAATCTCCACTGCAACCAGCGAGATGATGCGTGCCTCAGCCTTGTATTCCTGTGTACTGAGAATCGCGACAACACCCGCAAGCGGTTTCAGAATGGACGTAACAACCGTCATAAAGACCAGGGGCTTGTATTTGTACTGCACACGCAGCCGCACAGCCCAGATTTCAAACATCAGTGTTGCCCATGATGCGAGGAAAATGCAGATCATGATGAACGTCGTCATGCCCATCCAGCGGTTGAAATACTCCCGCAGCGGCAGATAGATGCCCATCGTCAGCAAGGTAGTTGCCGTACCGAGACCCGCCGTGGATGTCGTATACTCATCGCGCCTTGCCTCATCCTTAACAAGGGTCTGCGTAAAGACACTGCCTGAAAGCTTCAGTGTCGAGAACACCGCCACAATCTCCAGCCAGGAATTAAAGATCTTGTAGTAGCCGTACTGTTCCGTTGTCAGCAGACGTGTAAAGATCGGTGTGGTCAGTGTAGAGATGCCGCGCTGAAAGAAACTGCACAGAACATAGGCAATGGACGCCTTGACCGGCAGAGACATCCCGTTGTATTTTCCCAGCAGCGCTTCCAGTTTGCGTTTAATCGCTATCATGTTGTATTTGTGCCTCCTCAGATTTCACTGTAACGTGCATTACAATATGCGCACAGTTTTTTGACCGGTACTGTTTGCATCAGCCATTTTTCCGGTATCCGGCGTACTGTTTCCACCAACGATGCACAGACCATAATGACTGCTGAACAAAGCAGCGCATGACCGAGGATTACCAAAACATTTTTATCATATACGCTGTCGATTCGCAGCAGCTTATGCCAGAGAAAATGACGCACATAAATGTTATCATGCAGCAGATAAACACCAAACATATTCGCAGCAAATTTATTGATCAGCGGCTGCACTGTCGGCTTTCTCCGTACAAAGCAGAGGAATAAACCGATGCCGGCAAGCAGCATCAGGGGTGAATTCAGATCATAGAAAATGAAATGGTACCGGGCCGCTGCATCCGGATGCCCCTTCAGCACCTGTTCGATCACAAAAGCGGAAACCGGAATCAGCGCTGCACTGATCAGACAGACAACAAGCGGGAAACTGTCCAGCAGCTTCGGTCTGACCGGATATTTCCGCAGATGATTGCCGACAAAGAACAGGAAACAAAAATACGCCAGATTGCTTGTCACAAAGGTCACATTACCGAAGGCAAACGGAATCACAGTAAAGACCAGCGCCATCATAACCGTCACCGTCATGGATTTCTCCATATCCAGCGAATCGGTAATTTTCTTCAGCAGCGGCTGAAACAGATACATTCCCAGATATGCAGCCACAAACCAGTAATTGCCGAGGAACACCGCAAACAGCGATTTGACTGCTGTTCCCATTCCGACAGACTGTCCTGACAGCAGCAATATCACAAATACCAGCAGCGCATAGAAAGTTGCCTGCAGCAGTGTCTTGAGAAGTGCTTCAAATTTGAATTTCTGTTCACACATAAAGTAGGTGCTGATCAGCACAAAGCAGACCACACCAAGTTTGCCGCCGGTTTTGAGACAAAGGCCCAGAAAGTGTCCGCCTGCTGCCGTTGCCTGATCAATAATCCCGCCGTGTCCGGCATAATGCGCCAGAATAATCAGCAGCATACTGACAATCCGCAAAATCTCCAGATTGGAGTTTCTCGCTTTTTTTTCTGCCATGCATTTCCCTCATTTTCTTATGATTGTATCATCTTCCTGATTTGAATCGCTGCTTCCGGTTTTCCCGCTGTCATACCGGATTTGAACCGGATGCTGCGATCACACGATCCGATTATCCGGAACGGTGAAACAGCGCCTGTTTCAGTTCAAAAAGCGGATGCAGCAGCTTGATCCGGTTGCCGTGCTGAATTGTCATACGCAGAACGGTCAGCGGATGATCCGCGCCGAACAGCCGCAGAAAGATGCAGCTTCTGTGCAGCCCGTCCAGAATGCAGTTGTACTGATCCACAATGATGATTCCTTTCTGAGGATCATACGGTTCTTTCTGAAACTGCGCCATCAAAGCCTGAAACATCTCCTCAGAGCGTCCGGCATTGTCTTTGGTATTGGTCGCATCCTTGCAGTATCTCTGGTAGGCAGCCTTGTTTTCATCCGAATCCGGATTGACCAGATAACGGTAGTTATCCGTATCCGTCAGCAGAGAGAGCTTCTGATTCTTATAGCGCCGGATCTTGCCGACCGGAATTTCAGTCAGCTCATAGCTGTAGATCTGATGCGTCCGGAACAGAGAATCCAGAGCTTCCGGGTTAATGCGGAAGCGCGGATCACTCTCTAGTTCCTTTCGCGAAACTGAGGATTTTGCCATAGAGATTGATACCTCCGTTCTTTCGCGTTCCGACCTCTTTGCGGGTCATCTCCGGAAACGCATCAATATTCATCATAATCGCGGCAAGCAGGAAGAAATGGAAGAAACGCACCTGCTCTGTAATATAATTCACCATCATACAGGTCATCGCACAGGAGAGAACACCGAGGAAGATATTGCCCTTGTGCTTCTCTACCTGCCGGAATGCCGCAATCGGAACGATGAAAAAGCTGATGAACAGCACAATGCCGCCGTCAATCAGCATCTGCATATACGGCGTATGCGCAGAGTAGGTATATGTGGCACTCAGTGCAAAACGGCCTGCCTCATAGTAACCGCCGTAGCCGAAAACCGGCTTTTCCGCGACCATCTCCAGAGCAAGATGCCAGAGAATGGTTCGGCCGGAAAGCGTCGCATCCTTGTGCAGAACATTGACGATGAAGCTTTGCACATATTGATTTGTCAGACCGAACAGCACCACGAACATGGCAAACATGACGCCTGCAAAGAGCAGCCAGCCGTTGATATTGCCGATTTTCAGCACGAAAATCAGCATGAAGATAAACATGGTCACCATCGCCATCGCACTGACCGACCAAAGGCGCAGCAGCGTAATTTCCGTGATGGCAATTTCCGCCCAGACAAGCCATGAGATCTTTCCGAGCTTCAGAAGGGAGTAGCATATCATAATGGCAAGACCCGGCAGCGCCACAAACACAATCGCGTTGTCGTCGCCCAGCAAATGCGCGGCATGATAGCCCTCTGTTTTATAAAGGCCGCCCGGAAATACGAAATCCAGCACCATATTCATGAAGATGAAGCCTCCGTATATATAGGAGAGCATCTGCAAAAGCAGCTCCAGATTATTCCGGATCTCCATATATATAAACAGCACGAGAGAAAACAGAATAAAGGCGTTGAAAATCATACGCGGAAGGGTGGCAAGTGAACCCAGCACCGTACTGATGATATACGAGCCCCAGAACGGAAGAAAGATCCAGATATGCTTCCGGATATGGATTTCGTGCATGATGAAGAATTTGCTGTAAATGCAGCAGGCAGCCAGAAACGATCCGTATTTATAGAGTGTCGGCACAATGCCGGGAACTTCATCCAGTGACCGCTGCTGAATGAAAGGAAACAGGATGAACAGAAAAAGAGCAGGCAGCAGATCCAGCCTTGTCTTGATCTTCACAGGGCAAGCACCACCTTTCTCAGTCTTTCGCAACCAGATCCAGCATTTTAACCGGAGAGAAATCACCGCGATAGCCGTAATCGACTTTGCAGTCTTCCATCACCCATGCCGGATCTATCTCCTCAGCGCTGGAAAAATAGCGCATATAGCGAGGATCATAATACGGGAAGTTCACGATTTCGGGATTATTGGAGAGCAGCTTCCGATTATAGCACACCGCCTCGTGATAGCGCAGACTCGGACCGCTTTGTCCCTCCTGCACGATTTCGAGAATGACTTTCGTGCGGAGAATGCCGGCAAGCAGTTCCTCATAGGGCTTCATATCGGAGAAATAGTCAATCTTCTCCTTATAAAGCTTCTTCTGCATCCGCTTTTCGCCCCACACCATGAGGTGAAATTCGGCATCTGCGCCGGCGTCATCCAGCCGCTTGAACACGGAGAGAATCAGATCATCACGTCCGCCCTTCAGTCCGCCCGTGAAATACAGATCTGAACGCCGTTCATCGGGATACTGCCGCAGCAGCTCCTCCGGATCACGTCTGGAATAGTATGTCAGCCCCAGCGGCAGATAGCCATACTGTTTCACATCGCCCGGATCAAAGGTATAAATCCCGTCCCATGCAAGCTGCCCGAACAGCGGCTTCGCCTCCTGCATCATCAGAGAGGAGGCGTTCATCGAATTGATCAGAACAAGAACATTGCGGGTATTCGGCAAAGCAAACACCCGCTTCAGATAATTCAGATCCAGCCGCGGCAAAGCGCCGTCGAGATAGATCATGCAGTAATTCTCATTCGCATCCAGATCAAACCGGATCTTCTGATTCCAGAGATGCCGCAGAGGCAGCTTCACGATCCGGTTGATCGAATAGTTATTGTGAACCCGCTTGACAAATTTCAGCACACTGTTTTTGACAGGTTTCTGCTGCGCGACCATGATCTGCACATCGCTGCGGTTTTCCAGATCACGGAACAAGCCGAGATTCTTGTGGTTGACAGGGATCACCAGAATATACTTCATAGGGGCTTTGCCTGCTCCTTCCCGTGGATTCTGTTTACTGCTTTGCTGCGTTGTCCGGCAGCACAACTTCTGTCGAATGGACATTGCGCTTTTCGACAGGCGGCAGTTTCATATAATCACCGTAAATCTTCTTGAGATAGGCATCATAATTTGCCGGTGCAGGGAACTGCTCTCCCTCAAAGGTATAGAGAGCGCCGTCACCGTAATAGAATGCCTTATCCATGATACTGTTGAAGCGATATGCACCGTTGAAGTTCATATACACCTTCGATTTGGAAGCCGGATACTTCATCAGTGCCTTTTCGAGCTTTGCATACTGCGAAGTCAGGTTCATGAATTTGCCGGGCTTGAAGGTCTTGCCAATGAACATCAGCAGCTTCTCATACCACGGGCGATTGGGCTTGGAATCCTGAAGATCCTCATAGTTTGCCCAGCCGATCATCACCTTGCGCCACAGCAGACGCACCTTGTGGATATTGACGGCGAGTTTGCCTTCGGGCATACCGTCGAGCGGAAAAATGTCGATCCACGCCGGCTCAATCCGGGCCTCGCTGAAGCTCTTGTTCTTCACGCAGACCTTATAATTAACAAGGCGTGCAACCGGATGATGATAATTCGGATCCAGCGAATAGGATTTGAACTCCATACCCTCCGGCAGTTCCTTATTCACCACCTTGACAAACTTCTGATAATCCTCACGCGGCAAGGCGATGTCCATATCGTCATCCCACGGAATAAAACCCTGATGACGGACTGCGCCCAGAAATGTACCGCCGCTGATATAATAAGTCAGATGATGGCGCTCGCAGATTTTGCGCAGTTCCAGCAGCATCCCGAACTCCACATCATGCAGTATTTTCAGATCATCACTCATGTTCTCGTCTCCTCACTCCGAAACCTGATTCTCTTTGACCTGCCGCAGTTCTGTCGAGCAAATACCGTCTGTATAGGGCAGATAGTACACCTCTGCACCGACCGCAGCAAGCTGCTTTTCGGTCTCCACCCAGCGCGGATTGCCCTTCCAGTCACTTCCGATGAAGATGACATCGAATTTGACCAGCTCATGCATTTCCATCTTATCAAGCGTATGGGCGATGATACATTCATCGACCGGCTTGATATTCTCCACGATGGTACGGCGGCTTTCCTCGTCGATCACAGGCGTCTTGTGCTTATAGCTCTGCACAAGTGCATCCGCATTGACGCCCACCACCAGATGCTCACAATGCGCTTTCGCATTCAGCAGAAGGTTCAGGTGTCCGATATGGAACATATCATAAACGCCCTGTGTATAACCGATCTTATATTCTTTCATAGAAACAGCCTCTCTTTCATGAACAGTGCTGTATTCCGTGCAAACTGTTCAGGAATTTGCCTTTCTTTTACTCAGGATAAGCGCACTCGCCTTCCGGTAGCACTCGATCATGATGATCAGACCGACCGTCACAGCAGCCCATGCCGCCAGAAAACTCAGCCAGCCCTTACCGAAAAGATAGAGTCCGTGAACTTTTTCCAGCACCCGGAACACAATCATCTGCGCCAGATACAGTTCCAGACTGATTCCGCTCAGATACTTCATGACGCGATTATTCAGCACTTTGCTCTCCACGCTGATTGCATACCAGAGCCACGGCAGGAACAAAACCAGATTCTTCAGCATCAGAATGCTGACCGTGCCGACTGCATTCGGAACGAAATACCACAGCACCGTCAGTGCAATGCATCCCGCAAGGCTGACCCAGCGATTTTTGGAAAACAGGCTGCGAATCTTATGCCGGAACAGGTATGTGCATCCGCCGCCCAGAAAGAACGGTGTGCAGTAGAGAAAATTATGCCGCTCTGCAAAATCCGCGATAACAAACTGTTCCTTGAAGAAATATCCGGAACAGAACAGCGAAAGCATCATGCTGACCAGCAGCGCGCCCACAGCCCTGCGCGGATTGGAACACAAAAACACAAAAAACGGAAACAGCATATAAAACAGGAAAATCACACCGAGTGTCCAGCTTACGCCGATCACGGAGAGCTGATTATTCGGCAGCAGACCGAATGTCAGTGTTGCTTCCGTCAGACCTTCGATGAATCCGGCAACAGAATGTTCCATGATCACGCCAATCACGATCAGGACAGCGAAA
Organism: Ruminococcus sp. UBA4275; assembly: GCA_002395085.1. Taxonomy (GTDB): domain Bacteria; phylum Bacillota; class Clostridia; order Oscillospirales; family Ruminococcaceae; genus Firm-04. The sequence goes on from DGVV01000165.1 coordinate 14,126, forward strand.
AACGGCAGGATCTTCTGATACCGTTTCAGATAGAAGGTATCGAGGTCAATGGATTTGCTGCGGAATCTTTCATAGTACCCGCAGAACATACCAAACCCGCTGATCATCAGAAACAGCGGAACAAACTGTGTCCACGAAGGCACGATTTTGTTGAAAACAAGATCGCTGATTTCGTATGCTGCATTCGCACGGATGTGCATGGCAATTATGCACAGGCAGCTAATCGCACGAAAACCGTCCAGATTATCATAATGCTCCCGCACTGCTTTCGTCTCTGCCATTTACGCCTTGCCTTTCAGGAAAAGCGTCTCATATCTTCCGCAGATGAATTCCCAGCTATAGGCATCTGCGATGCGCTGCGTGGAACGTCTGCCGTACTCCGCAATCTCAGCTTCCGAGAGCTGGTCTGCCTTGTCGATGAGCTGTGCGAGTTCGCCGCGTGCCTTTCCCCAATAGAGCGCAGAATCCTCTGCAACTTCGCGGTTGAAGCCGACATTCAGCAGCAGGTTCAGATCTGTCGATCCAAGCGCCTCCAGCAGGCTGGGGTTCGTGCCGCCGACCTCATGGCCGTGAAAATAGCCGTAAGCATTCTCACGAATCTTCATCAGCAGTTCCGCATCATAGACCGTTCCGACAAACTTGATGCGCTTATCGCGGTCAAAACCGGTCTTCTGCTTCAGCTCCTCCAGGAACTTGTCCGAGACATTGGTAATGAGCGCAAAATTCTTCTTTGTCTTGCTGCGCATGAATTCGCGGATCATGGTCTCATAGTTATTTTCCGGAACAAAGCGTCCGACGACCAGATAATATTCTTTTGCAGCAAGTCCCTTTTCGCGATACCAGCTCAGGAGCTTCTCATCATCATCCGCCAGCTGACTTCTGCGGGTTTCCGCGCCGTATGCGATGAAGGTTGTCTTCGGGTGATACTGTGCATAGGATTCCTGAATATACTTTTCGATATTCTTGCTGTCACAAACGAGCAGATCGGCGTGCTTCACCATAAGCTGCTCGGAAATTTTCCAGTATTTGCGCACCGGCGCGCTCCATTTTGCGCGCTTCCACTCATGGCCGTCCGGATTGACAAACACTCTGCCGCCCAGCGCATGAATCTGCCGGACATAGCGATTAAAGAACGGGCCGATCCGGCAGGCAAGCACGTAAACAATCGGTGCTTTGATCTTGTTTTTGCGAATATAATCCACGCAGTATTTCAGCGCATCGGTATCATAGAAAATCGCCTGTGCAGGGCCGATCTTCTTGCGCAGCACCTTGAAACAGTGCGCATTATGATAGGTAAACTCACCGGTTTCCGCCGCATCATCCACGGCGCAGGCGACGTGATACTTGATCTCGCTGTTATGCTGATGGTACTCCGTCAGCTTATCCACGAAGGTCTCATAGCCGCCGTAATTTCCCGGAATGCCCTTGGAACCAACAATAAAAATATGCCGCATTGCAACCTTTTCCTTTACCTTTTCTTAAAATGTAAACGTATTTTCGAGCGTCTCCCACTTCTGATCTTTCTCGGAGAGATTGAGTGCTGTGCCGTCCCTGAGGGTATAGCCGGCAGCGGATGCGCAGTCGGGATACGAGCCGACGACCTCCGGCCATTCGATGCCGATTGCCGGATCATTCCATGCCAGACCGCCCTCATCATTCGGGTGCCAGAAATCGTCACATTTATAGCAGAATTCTGCCACATCGGTCAGCACGAGGAAGCCGTGTGCAAAGCCCTTCGGGATCAGAAACTGCTTTTTGTTCTCCTCAGTCAGCAGAACGCCGTACCATTTGCCGTAGGTCTGGGAGTTCTTGCGCAGATCGACTGCAACATCGAACACGCTGCCGCGGATTGCACGGACAAGCTTGGTCTGCGGATACTGCTTCTGGAAATGCAGACCGCGCAGCACGCCCTTGGTCGAACAGGACTGATTATCCTGTACAAACACGATGCCGATGCCGGCTTCTTCCATATCGCGCTGGCTGTAGGTTTCCATGAAATAGCCGCGGTTATCGCCGTGAACAGCGGGCGTAATGACACAAAGCCCCTCGATTCCGCCGACGTTCTTCTCCACTGTGATCTGTCCCATTATTCCTCGATCTCCTTCAAATATCTCGCAAGAGCGTCCTTCCAGTCCGGCAGCGGCGTAAAGCCGTTTGCAGTGAGCTTGGATTTATCCAGACGCGAATTGAACGGTCTTGCCGCTTTGGAAAGACCGTACTCTGCCGTTGTAACGGGCGTCACTCTGGTATGCATTCCTGCCTGCCGGTAGATTTCGCAGGTGAAGTCATACCAGGAGATATAGCCGCCCTCATTGGTTGCGTGATAGTAGCCGTACTTGTCGGTCTCCGCCATATCCGCGAGCAGCACAGCGAGATCGAGCGTATAGGTCGGCGTACCGACCTGATCATTGACCACGCGCACCTCGTCGTACTTTTTGCCGACATTCAGCATGGTCTTGATGAAGTTTTTGCCGTTGACGCCGAACACCCATGCAATGCGCACGATGTAATACTTTTCGAGCGTATTTGCGACGGCAAGCTCGCCGTCGAGTTTCGACTGACCGTAGACATTCAGGGGGGCATAGTCCTTGCAGTCGGGCTGCCACGGCTCTTTGCCCTGTCCGCTGAAAACATAGTCCGTCGAGATATAGATCATCTTGCAGTCAAGCTTTTTGCACGCATTTGCGATATTCTGCGTACCGCCTGCATTGATGGCATGAACCTTTGCGCGGTTCTCATCATCCTCCGCGGCATCCACAGCCGTCCAGGCGGCGCAGTGGATGACAGCATCGGGCTGCACGGCATCCAGCGCACGGCTGACTGCCTCTGCATCCGTAATATCGAGCGAAACATACGCGCAGGAAGCCGCAGCAGAGCCGTCCTGCACACCGGCATACTCCGGTGCGAGGTCAGACCCGACTGCGGTATGACCGCGCCTTGCCAGCTCGTTCACGACATCGTGACCGAGCTGACCTGCGATTCCTGTAACAAATACCTTCACGTTCTCAGACCTCCGCGCGGTTGCCGTACATCTTATCGTAGTAGTTCTGATACTCACCGGAGATGATGGTCTCCCACCACTCCTTGTTTTCGAGATACCACTTGATGGTCTTCTTGATGCCGTCAGCAAACTTCGTCTCCGGCAGCCAGCCAAGCTCCTCGTGGATCTTGGTCGGGTCAATGGCGTAGCGCATATCGTGGCCCTTTCTGTCTTCCACATGGACAATCAGGGATTCCGGCTTGCCCAGCTCCTTGCAGATGAGCTTCACGATGTCGATATTCTTCATCTCGTTGTGGCCGCCGACATTGTAAACCTCACCAACTCTGCCCTTGTGGATGATGAGGTCGATGGCGCGGCAGTGATCCTCGACATAGAGCCAGTCGCGGACATTGAGACCCTCGCCGTAGACCGGCAGCGGCTTGTCATTGAGCGCATTTGCGATCATCAGCGGAATGAGCTTCTCCGGGAAATGATACGGGCCGTAGTTATTGGAGCAGCGGCTGATCGTGACCGGCAGACCGTAGGTGCGGTGATATGCCAGCACAAGCAGATCTGCGCCTGCCTTGGAGGAGCTGTAGGGGCTGCTGGTGTGAATCGGAGTAGTCTCCGTAAAGAACAGGTCGGGGCGGTCAAGCGGCAGATCGCCGTAGACCTCATCCGTCGAAACCTGATGATAGCGCTGGATTCCGTACTTGCGGCAGGCATCCATCAGGGTTGCCGTACCGATGATATTGGTGCGGAGGAAGATCTCCGGATCTTCAATCGAGCGGTCAACGTGCGATTCCGCAGCGAAATTGACCACGATGTCAGGCTTCTCCTCCTCAAAGAGCTTGTAGACGCCTTCCCGGTCACAGATGTCGAGCTTCACGAAGCGGAAGTTCGGGTTCTCCATCACAGGAGCAAGCGTCGAGAGGTTGCCTGCATAGGTCAGCTTATCCAGACAGATGATCCGGTAATCCGGATACGTATTGAGCATATGGTACACAAAGTTTGCGCCGATGAATCCGGCGCCGCCGGTAACGATAATGGTCATGATCTCATTTTCTCCTATCAATATTGTACTTTACCCTCCGCGACTGCCTTCAGATGCGCACCGTAGGGCGATTTGCCGTAACGGGCAGCCGATTCCATCAGCTTGTCGTGGTCGATCCACTGATTGATATATGCGATCTCCTCCGGTGCAGAGATTTCGATGCCCTGACGGTTCTGCACCATCTGCACAAAGCTGGTTGCTTCTGCGAGGGAATCCATCGTACCGGTATCGAGCCATGCAAATCCCCTGCCGAGGAGCTGCACATCGAGATTTTTGTCATTCAGATACATCTCATTGAGCGTGGTGATTTCCAGCTCGCCGCGTGCCGAAGGCTTGACGCAGTTTGCCTTTGCACTCACGCCTGCCGGATAGAAATACAGGCCGGTCACAGCATAATTGCTCTTGGGCTGCGCGGGCTTCTCCTCAATGGAGAGTGCATGGCCTGCCTCATCGAATTCGACCACACCGAAGCGTTCCGGATCCGGAACATAGTAGCCGAACACGGTGGCTCTGCTGTGCTGTTCTGCATTCAGCTTTGCCTCACGCAGGATCGTGCCGAAGCCGTTGCCGTAGAAGATGTTGTCACCCAGCACCATTGCGCAGGCATCGTCACCGATGAACTCCTCACCGAGAATGAAAGCCTGAGCAAGACCGTCAGGGGAAGGCTGCACCTTGTAGCTGAGCGTAATGCCGTACTGAGAGCCGTCACCGAGGAGCTTCTCAAAATTCGGAAGGTCGGTCGGGGTCGAGATGATGAGAATATCCCGAATGCCCGCGAGCATCAGCGTCGAGAGCGGGTAATAGACCATCGGCTTGTCGTAGACAGGCAGAAGCTGCTTGGATGTCACCATCGTCAGCGGATACAGTCTGGTGCCGGATCCTCCGGCAAGAATGATACCTTTCATAATGAACGTCCTCCGTCAAAAAATCCCTGTACGGCGCAAAAAATCCGCCCGCACAGATAGAATCCGCAGGATATACCATCTTTATTTTATCACAACCGCCGCTTTCTGTCAAGTCTCTTTTCCCTGTAAGCCGCCAAATCCCGGAAAATGCGGCAATTTGCACGTAAGATGCGGAAGGTGCTGTGAAAACATAGCCAAAAGGCACATCATATTACTATTTATTAAACGGCGGATGTTTCCTGCGGTATATCATCTGATTCGGATTTTTCCGGCAAAAACTCACATACTCCGGCGCTTTTTTCAAGGCGCATACTACTATGTATATATTTGAGCGCCCGACCGCATTCCGCAGTCAGGCGCTCTCATTCTTTTGCTCCACAGTTCAAACTGCAAGCTGTTCCAGTCCTCTGCCGCTGTGATACGCACGCAGATAGCTGCTTGTGCAGCGCTTATACCGCGCAAACAGTGCCTCGGCTTTCTGCACATCGCCGTAAACTTTCCAGCATCCGACGCACTTGCAGCCGCAGGTGCGGTGTTCCATGAACCCTGCAACATCCTCCGGCGGATAGCCCAGAAACAGCCCGATTTCATGCGGGAAATCTTCCTGTTCCCGCAGCCGCCGCATCAGCCTTGTCACACACTGATCCGGCATCGCAGCCTGATAGCCCTGCTGTTCCAGCATCTGCCGGATCTCCGCCGTCGAAAAATCCTCGCGGAGTTTGCCGGGGCGGTAAACGTAGATCATCACACGCGCCTTGCCGGCATGAAGCGGCAGGACACGCAACCCCTTGCCGGTCAGCATCCGGTTCAGGCGGCAGATTTCTGCGCGAAGATCCTCTTCCGGCGCAGGCGCATACGTAAACAGACTTCCGGTTTTCATGCCGGCAAGCGTCGGGGCACAGTGCCGGATCAGCAGTTCATCTGACATGATATTTACCCCTTTGCAGGCTGTGCAGCGTATGTATCCAGAATATTTTTCAGTGCCGATGCCGAACTGGAATGGCAGCGAACAATCCGCGTTGCCGCTTCGTTCGTCTCACTCAGCGCAAGCTGCACCATTTTATGCGAGGTCGTACCGGTAAACAGCACCAGCAGATCCGGCACACCGATTTTATCCTTGATGCCGTCGCGCATTCTCGTAAAGACCTTTGCGCGGCACTGGTAGCTTTCGCAAATATCCTTGTATCTGCGTTCCATCCGTTCGTTTCCGCCGACAATTACAACACTCATCTGATTCGCTTCCTTTCATATTACGGTAAATGGTTCTGCACAGTCTCCCAATCGGTCAGAGATCTGTGCTTATGGAATCTGATTCTCCGGATTGTGCGGTCAGTTCCGCTGCCACGGCAGCAGCTTCATCCTCGCTGAGTTCTGCACAGAAGGCAAGCACGGCTGCACGGCAGCTCTGTGCATCCCCCAGCACCGGCATCAGCCACGCAGACATTGCATCATAGCAGGCGCTGTACTTCGCAGCGATTGCTTTGCCGGTTTCTGTCAGCGTAATTCTGGCACGCCCTTCCAGATCAATAAGACCGAGTGTCCGCATTGATTCCAGCATACCGTGTACACTCGCCTTTGAGACCCCCAGCTCGCGGGCAATTGCGACACTGCGCGGCTGTTCCTCCGTTTGCAGCAGCCGGTGCATGACAAGCAGATACTTGATATTCGCTGCCGACAGCGTAGTGCGGCGGTTCATGCGGCTCAGTCCTTTCGGTTATCGGTTAGTATATGCTAACCGAAGTTTTGTGAACAAGGGTTAGTTTGAACTAACCCTTGTAAGCCTATTATAACCGAATCCGCAGCATTTGTCAAGCTAGTTTTGTACAGAATGACATTGTCAACAATATTTTCATCTGTATAATGTCATTTCTGTGCAATATTATCATGATTCCTTTCGCAGCATCCGCATTGCATTCAGAACCGCAATGACCGTCACGCCGACATCTCCGAATACTGCTGCCCACATCCCGACGATGCCCGCCGCACCCAGCAGCAGAATCAGCACCTTTACGCCGATTGCAAACACGATGTTCTCCGTCACAATGCGCTTGGTCTTGCGCGCCACCTGAATGGCATCCGCAAGCCGCATCGGTTCATCGTGCATCAGCACCACATCCGCCGCTTCGATTGCCGCATCAGAACCCAGTGCGCCCATCGCAATGCCGACATCTGCACGGGCAAGCACCGGTGCATCGTTGATACCGTCGCCCACATAGGCGAGCGATTCGTCCGCAGGAAGCGCATCTTCCAGTTTTTCAAGCTGCGAGACCTTATCTGCCGGAAGCAGTTCCGCATAGTAGGCATCCAGCCCCAGTTCCGCCGAAACCGCCTGTGCAGTCGGTTCGTTGTCGCCTGTCAGCATGGTCAGGCGGCGAATGCCCGCTTCCCGCAGCGCTGCAATGGCATCTGCGCTGTCGAGCTTGAGTGCATCCGCAATGACAATGCAGCCGATGTATCTGCCGCCCTGTGCCACGTAAACTTTCGTGCCGGATTTGCCGCAGACCGGAAACGCAATCCCGAACTGCTCCATGAGTGCCGCATTGCCTGCGAGAGTCTCTTTCCCGCCGACACTGCCGCCCAGACCTTTGCCTGCGTAATTCATCAGGTCATCCGCCGGAACTGCATCCCCCTGATATGCCGCCAGAACCGACTTGGCAATCGGGTGATCTGAGCGCTTCTCCAGCGATGCCGCCGCTGCAAGCAGCGTTTCCTCGCTGACGCCATCCGCCGGCAGAATCTCCGTCACACGGAATCTGCCCTCGGTCAGCGTACCGGTCTTGTCAAAGACCATTTCCGAGACCTTGCTCAGCGCTTCGAGGTAATTGCTGCCCTTGACCAGCACACCTCTGCGCGACGCCGCACCGATGCCGCCGAAGAAGGTCAGCGGCACAGAGATGACCAGTGCGCACGGGCAGGAAACAATCAGGAAGACGAACGCACGGCGCAGCCAATCTGCCCAGCCGCCGCCCAGAACCAACGGCGGAATGACCGCCAGAAGCGCCGCCAGCACCACCACAATCGGCGTGTACCAGCGCGCAAATTTCGTGATGAACTGCTCTGCGGGGGCTTTGCGCGCAGCAGCGTGTTCGACCATTTCGATCATTTTGGAAGCGGTAGATTCGCCAAACGGCTTTGTGACCTCGACTGTCAGTGTGCCGCTGCCGTTGATGCAGCCGGAAAGCACGGAGTCCCCTGCTGCAATTCTGCGCGGCACAGATTCACCGGTCAGTGCAGAGGTATCGAGATCAGAAGCGCCCTCCAGCACAACACCGTCCAGCGGAACACGTTCGCCCGCCTTAATCAGAATGCGCTCCCCGACTTCCACCTCATCCGCATCAACCGTCAGCAGATCGCTGCCTTGCAGCACATTTGCCGTATCCGGACGAATATCCAGCAGCGCCGCAACAGAACGTCTCGAACGCTGCACCGCAAGCGACTGAAAAAACTCGCCCACCTGATAGAACAGCATCACCGCTGCCGCCTCCGGATATTCTCCCAGACAGAACGCACCAACCGTTGAAACGCTCATCAGGAAATGCTCATCAAACACCTGTCCGCGGGTGATATTCCGCAGCGCCGTCCAGACGACATCCCAGCCCAGCACAGCATACGCTGCCAGCATCACGCACAGCACAGCAAGCGACGGCGCGTGTGCAATATGCAGGATCATGCCGACCAGAAAAACACCCGCACCAACCGCCAGCCGGACAACCATTTTGCGGTTTTTGTCATTGCCCGCCGCATGGTCATGTTCATGCTCATGTTCGTGTTCATGTTCGCGTTCATGTTCATGATCGCAGCAATGCTCGTGTTCATGTTCGTGTTCATGTTCATGATCGCAGCAATGCTCGTGTTCATGTTCATGTTCGTGTTCATGATCGCAGCAGCAGGATTCGCCGTGCGCATGATGATGCCCGTGTGCATGGTCATGTGCAGCATGATGCCCGCCACGCTGTTCCGTGACTGCCACATCCGGCTCATACTTGTGAACAATCGCCTCAATATCATGCAGATGCAGCGCAGTCTCCGCCTGCACAGTCAGCGTTTGCGTCAGCAGATCAACCGTTGCCTCACGCACCGCCGGCATCTGCTGCACGGCACTCTCAATCTTCGCGGAACAGTGCGGGCAATCCAGCCCTTCCAGATGATACACCCGCTGTACCGCCCTGCCCTGCCGCGGGATGACCTCCACATCCGGCTCGTGCTTCTTTACGGTTTCGCGCACCAGCGCATGAACCGCCTCTGCGGCAAGTTCCGTCGAGATCGTCAGCGACTGCTGCATCAGATTGACCGTTGCACTGAGGATGCCCTCCTTTGCACCGATTTCCGATTCGATTTTCGCGGAACAGTGCGGGCAATCCAGCCCCTTCAGCGTATAAACCAGCTCCATTTGCGTCCTCCCTCAATTAAAGGTTGAGCAAACGCTCAACTATATAGGTAAAAGAAAATGAGCAACTGCTCAACAATCCTGCATCCGGAAAGCGGGGTCTCCCCCGCTGTTTTCTGCTTCCGTTCACAGCTCCGCGATATGCTCAAGGCCCAGATCAATGATCCGCTTGACATGATCGTCCGCCAGCGAATAATACACGACCTGTCCGTCACGACGGTATTTCACCAGCCGCGCCAGCCGGAGCTGCTTGAGCTGATGTGAAATCGCGGATTTCGTTACGCCAAGCAGCGCTGCAAGGTCGCAGACACACATCTCATGCAGTTCCAGTGCGTGGAGAATCTGCACACGCGTACCGTCTCCGAACAGCTTAAAGAGCTGTGCAAGCGAGAGATACGTTTCCTTGCCAAGCATCCCGCCCGCGACTTCATGCACGGTTTCCTCGTGAATGACCTCACAGCTACAGACTTCCTGTCCTTCTGTCTGCATGATGCACACCTCCGTTCAATTGTTGAGTGATTGTTCAACTGTAAGCATTATAGCACATCAGCGGGCAGATGTCAAGTCCCGAAAGAACATTCTGAAAAATTTTCCGTCCGCTTGCCGTCTGATGCGCCTGAACGCAAAAAACATCCCGCCGCCGGAAGAATCCGGAAGCGGGATGCGGTACATATTCTATCAGCCCTTCGGCACGCGCGCGATGATGCGTCCTGCGAACTCGTTGAAGTTCTGCGTCTGGAGCATGACTCTGCCCGGACCGGTCAGCTTCGTGAGGAACAGACCCTCGCCGCCGAACAGGATATTGCCCAGACCCTTGACCGTCTCGATCTCATACTGCACAGACGGCTCAAACGCAACGACATTGCCCGTATCAACCTTCATGACAGCGCCCGGCGCGAGATCATACTGCACCATATCGCCGTCAACCTCAAGAAAGACCATGCCCTTACCGGTCAGCTTCTGGAGAATGAAGCCCTCACCGCCGAACAGACCGGCAGAGAATTTCTTGGTAAACGCAACGCTCAGATCAACGCTCTGCTCTGCGCAGAGGAATGCGCCCTTCTGTGCGATGAGCGGGGTCTGCCCGACATCGACCGGAACGACTGTACCGGGAACGGTAGAACCGAACGCAATGCGCGCACCGTCCGCATCAGCAGTATAATTCGCCATAAAGAGCGATTCGCCGGCAAACATTCTGCCGATGCTCTTTGCGATGCCGCCGCGGGCGTTGGTCGTCATGGTGATACCGGGGGTCTGCCAGATCATACCGCCGGACTGCGTGTACATAGATTCGCCGCGCATAAGCGTACATTCAACCGCAGGAACGGTCTGACCGATAATCTGATATTGCATAGTGAACATCCTTTCTGCATCTGATTCATTGTGACAGCTTGGTGAAATTGCTGACTTCATTATACGATATTCATACAAAAAAGTCAAGCCTTCTAATAAATTATTCAGAAAATAATCATATTTTTCAGAGAGGCTGCCCGCTTTTGCCAATTCTTATACAATATAGTATTGCAGCACGTTCCGCAGACGTTTCCGGGCGCGGGCAAGCGTGCGGGAAACCGTCGGCTGCGAAACACCGCACTGCTCCGCGATGGCATAGGTTGTCATCGCCCTGCGGTAATAGAGGTCGAGATAGCGCCGCTGTGTCTCGGAAAGTTCCCGCTGCCACGCCAGCCGCACCGCCCGTACAATCTGTCTGCCGCCGTCAGGCTGACTGCCGAACAGTTCCTCCTCTGTTCTGGCGGTTAGACGCGCAACAATGCCGGGGTCAAATTCCAGCACATCCGGATTCACCCGAAAATGCCGGCGGCGGTCGCGGCTTATGACTGCGCCTCCATTTCCGCGTAGGGGCGAATCCGCCGGATGGCATCCTGCAAATCCTCACGCTCCTCGCGCAGCAGCACAATGCGGCGCGCCAGATTCGCTTCACGGTTTGCAGAGGCGCGTGTGCCGTCCTTATGCGTCAGCAGTTCGCGGAGTTCCGTGCGCAGTTCGGCGGAACGTTCTTCCAGCAGAGCAGCGGCGTGTTCATAGGCAGCAAGCATCGCAGTAAAGGGCTTCGGCTGCGGGATATTCGCGTTCATGGAATTCATGGTATCATCCTCCTCAATGCAAGTCCTGTTTTCGTCGTTCGGATTAAAGAACATTTGTTCTATATTTCCATTGTAGCAGATATTTTCGGACTTGTCAAGAGGGAATCGAACGTATGTGCGCATTTCTGCACAAGCGCACCTGCAAATCAGTAAACAAATACACTTTCATTTGCGCATGAAATATGTTATAATAGAGTGCGAAACATATTGCATAAAAAATTTTTCCGGAAATCCGTTACCCTGCTGCCCCGTTTCCGTCATATATTGCAGGGACGGCAAAGATCACACAGCAAAGGAGGTGTATGCAGCATGACAGATGCTGAAATCCTGAGCCTGTTCATGCAGCGCGATGAACAGGCAATCGCGGAAACCCGGAAGCAGTACGGTTCCCTCGCTGCATCGCTCGCCTGCCGGATTCTGGGCGATCGACTGGATACGGAGGAGTGCGTCAGCGATGTGCTGTACCGCCTGTGGGATTCCATTCCGCCGGTCATTCCGAAGTCACTGCCGGCGTACATCTCCGCGCTGACGCGCCGCACCGCCCTCGACCGCCGGGACAAATCCCATGCCGCCAAACGCGGCGGCGGCAGAGCAGAAGCGGCACTCGATGACATTGCGCCCTATCTCGCCGCACCCGATAACGTAGAAGACAGGCTCACGCAGATTGCCTTGCAGGAGGCACTCTCCCGCTTCCTCGGCAGCCTGACGCCCGATGCACGGAGAATCTTCCTCGCACGGTACTGGTCATTCCAGACACCGAAGGAGATCGCAAAAGAACACGGCGCAACCGTCGGCAGCGTGAAAATGTCGCTCAAACGAACCAAAGAAAAGCTCAGAGAATATCTCAAAAAGGAGGGGCTGATATGAAACCGAAGCAGAAAGCAGATTTCCTGCGCGCACTCGACAGTGCCGCAAAAGACTATCTCGATGACCTGCATCAGTGGCAGCAGGAGAAAACGCCGCTCCGCCTCGACAATACCGGAGAGGTGTTTGATGAGCCGCATCCTGAAAAGGAGGAAACGATCATGAAACAGTATAAGAATAAAGAAACCGAATTCTCCGTCCGCAAGCTCAGACCGGTCACTGCCGGCATTTTCGCCTCCCTCGCAGCCTGCGGTGTCCTCGCAGTCGGGCTGGGAATGCGCAGCAGAAATACCGTCCCCGATACCGCATCCGTGGCAGAAGCACCGGACTGCGGTGCAGATTCCGCCGAACCCATGCTGAACGGGCCCGCATCCTCTGCCGGCAGAATCTCCGATCAGAGCATTTGCTGGACATACTATGTGGGCGACGACATTGCACTCGGCGCACGCGGCGATCTCTGCGTGCTTTGCCGCGAAACGGCGGATGCCGCACCGTATGTCACCGGCAGCGGACAGCAGGACGATTACCCGGCGGAATTTCTCCGCACCCTCACGCTCACCTCTGACCGCAACGGAAACAGCAGCCCTGACCCGACAGATCTGCTGCTGGTCGGCTTCCCGCTGCTCGCAGACACCGATGATTACGCGCTGCGCTCGCTGGGCTATACCGAAGACGGCACTCTGCACATCAACTTTGCGGGATACCGGAATCCGAACATGAACATGACGGCGGAAAAATGGACGCAGAACGCCTATTTCCTGCTCGCAGTGCCGGAAAACCTGCCGGATTTCACGGATTACTCCATCGAGTACACCGTTTTTGATTCAAACTATCTCCGCGAGCCGCAGCCGGATGACGAACCGGATACATCCTACCCCGCCTTTGCAGATGACCCGGTCTATCAGGCGTTCCGTACAGCTATCCTTGGCGATAAGTATGCAGCAAATCTGCCGGCGGCGGCTGCCTGCCCGAAGTTCACCTATATCATGCAGAGCGAAAATGTCGGCTTCGGCGCCGGCTCCAACGCCTACTATCTGCCCGCACAGCAGACCCTCGATCATACCGATGTACCGGAGGATCTCCGTGCCCGCGTCAATGCGATCCAGAGCGCCGCAGCGTATGACAGCCTAGTCGTCAGCGCGACCGTTACCTCGCCGGATGCACAGTGCGGCCTGGGTACATTCCGATATGCGGACAACCGGCTTTTCGCATCCGTGCAGCTCCGCATTCCGGAGAACGCCCGTGAGAGCGAAGCGACTTTCCTCACGATGATGCAGTTCCCGCAGGGCAGCATCGAATGGCTCAGCAGCATGAAAGATTTCAGCTTGAGGGACGATGCATTCATGCAGGCGTACAGCGAAATGCCGTACATTGAGCATTTCGGACACGCTGAAACGGCTGAAGCGGTCAGCACCGATATTACCGTCGTGAGCAAAGCAGCCGAAGTGACCGACACAGCCGAAGTGACCGACGCGACCGATACCCGTCCGACCGTCACGCTGACCTCCCCGAACCCGACTCAGATCCCGGACGTTACAGTACCGCGTCCGGAGAAAACGCCGGAGAAGATCCGCGAGGAAAACGGCTTTGCGCTGCCGGAGGGCTATGTCTCCTATGCTGGAGATGCAGATGAGGGCTACGGTCTGACCGCGCCGGTGAGCGGCAAACAGATCACGAAGATCGCTTGCAGCAATACGTTCCTTGCATATAACCTCGGCGTCTGGTTCATCCCGACGCAGCAGGAAGCGAGACAGTTCCTCGAATACACCGATACACTGGACGGCACAGAATCCGACGGCAGCTACTTCCGCGAAGTGACCGGCGGCGGCTTCCTGATCCAGATCGGCTACGATGACGGCACCGCAGAGTGCATCGAGGTTGCAAGCGACGGCAACTACCGCATCGAATATCTCCCCGCAGACGGCAATCCTGTCACGGTCTGCTATCACAGCGAAGATGCAGGCACAGTTGATAAGCTCGTGTATGCGCTCCAGAATGCGCACGTCTCGCGCGATGAGACGCTCACTGCCATTGCAGATAAGATGCAGGCATTTTACAAGATGGAGCAGTGACCCTTTCAGCGGGAAATGCCCGATGCAAAGTAACCGGATCAGGGGGCGCCGTCCCCTGACCCTCAGGCTGTCGAAAAAGGTAT
>DGVV01000164.1 GCA_002395085.1 Ruminococcus sp. UBA4275
GCGCCAGCTGACGAACATGCCGCTGCCGGATCTGACCGCATAGATTCCGCGGTCGAGGTACTCCATGACGGCGGTTCCGTTTCCGCCGACGCCGTAATCGGCATGGGCGGTCTGCGGCACGGCTGCGGCAGCGCAGAGCATTGCCGCAGCCGTACAGACCGCAGTCTGTCTCATGATTCTTTTCATAATGATTTCCCCTTTGGTTCTGTATTCCCCCGAAAACCGGATTCAGATTTCTCTGTCCGCTTTCATTATACCGGATTTATCTGTATTTTTCAAGTAATTAACACAACCAATTCTATGATAAATCGTATCCGGATTGCGAAATCTGACAAGCTTGCAAGAAAAGTGCATGGAAATGATGAAATTTATCATTGCATATCGGACGAAAATGCGGTATGATGTCAACAGGGAACACAAATCGGTTCTGCATGATTCTCCGGTTTGCGAATCCTCCCCCCTTTTATCTCCCCGCCTTGATTCTGTATACAGGGCGGGTGTTTTTCTGCCCGTTTGCAGATGCAGCACGAAAAAATGATAGTTAAACTCTCACAAGAATCTGAAAAACATTCCGTCAAGTTGCACAAAGGAAAACTTGGATTTTCGTGAAAACGTAGAAAATGCTTTTCACACTTGCAAGGATTTTTGATGCATGGTATAATAGGGACATAGTTTTTCGTCTGCGATCGGCGAAGCGCACGGAACAGACCGCACGCCTCTATCCGAAATCTATTGCATCGGAATCCCGCCCGCGCGCAGACGGCAGTAAGGAGAGTCTCACATATGAAAAACACGGATACTTCCAAAATTAAAAACATTGCACTCGCCGGACAGAGCGGCTGCGGCAAAACCGCACTCGCAGAAGCGCTCCTCTATCGCGCCGGTATCATCGACCGCATCGGCAAGACCGCTGACGGCAATACCGTTTGTGACTACGATCCCGAAGAGATCAAGCGCAAGACATCAATCAATCTCTCGCTCGCGAGCTTTGAATACAGCGATTATAAGATCAATCTCATCGACGTCCCCGGTCTGCTCGATTTCGCTGCTGCTACCAACGAAGGCCTCTATGCAGGCGATACCGTTATCATTTGCGTCTCCGCAAAGTCCGGCGTTCATGTCGGTACGGTCAAGGCATTCAATGCCGCCAAGAAACTCGGCAAGCACATCCTGTTCGTCGTCACCAAGATCGACGACCCCAATCAGGATTTCTACACCTCGCTCCAGTCCCTCAAGGATGCTTTCGGCGCGGCTGTCTGCCCCGTTATCGTCCCTGAGATCGTCAATAACCAGTTCAAGTCCCTCGTCCATCTCGGCAGAATGAAGTCCTATACCTACGACAAGAAGGGCGTTTCCGTTGCCGCTGACGCACAGGGCATTGTCCTCTCGGAGAAAGAGGGCATCACCGCTGATTCCCTCCTCGATTCGCTCAGCGAAGCCGTCGCGGAAACCAGCGATGAGATGATGGAGAAGTTCTTTGCAGGTGAGGCGTTCACGCAGGAGGAGATCAGCCACGGCATCCACGAAGCAATGCGTACAGGCCGTGCAATGCCGGTCTTTACAGTCTCCTGCACCAACCCCGCAGGCTGCGACCTGCTCCTCGAATTCCTCAAGTATATGCCCGATCCGACAACCGCTGCTGCCCTCAAGGCAACCGGTAAGGACGGCAAGGAACTCGATGTCAATGTCGATCCGGATGCACCGCTCTCCGCGTTTGTCTTCCGCACCGTCGCTGACCCGTTCGTCGGCAAGATGAGCTATATCAAGGTCATCTCCGGCAAGCTGACTGCTGACAAGGAACTCATCAACGCCACCTCCGGCGCGACTGAGAAGATCGGCAAACTCTATACCATGCTCGGCAAAAAGCAGACCGAAGTTTCCGAAGCCATTGCGGGTGATATTGTCGTTGCAACCAAGATCTCTGCCAATACCGGCGACACCCTCTGCGCACCGGAGCGCGTCATTTCCATCGCGCCTGTGCAGTATCCCAATCCAACCTACCGCATGGCGGTCAAATCTGCCGCACAGGGCGATGAAGCCAAGATCTCCGGCGGTCTCCAGAGACTCCTCGAAGAAGACAAGGCGCTCAGCTTCGGCCTTGATACCACCACCAAAGAACAGATCCTTGCGGGTCTCGGTGAGGTGCATCTCGATGTCGTCAAGGCAAAGCTCAAGTCCAAGTTCGGCGTCGATGTCGTGCTGGAAGAGCCGAAGATCGCTTACCGCGAGACCATCCGCAAGAAGACCGACAAGGTGCAGGGCCGCCACAAGAAGCAGTCCGGCGGTCACGGTCAGTTCGGTGATGTCTGGATCGAATTTGAGCCGACCGACAGCGATTCCCTCGTCTTTGAGGAGAAGATTTTCGGCGGTTCTGTCCCGAAGAACTTCTTCCCCGCCATCGAAAAGGGCTTGCAGGACAGCGTGAAGAAGGGCGTTCTCGCAGGCTGCCCGGTTGTCGGCATCAAGGCGACGCTGCTCGACGGTTCGTATCATCCGGTTGATTCCTCTGAAATGGCGTTCAAGATTGCGGCATCGCTCGCATTCAAGGAAGGCATGAAGCAGGCAAATCCGATTCTGCTTGAGCCGATTGGTACGCTGAAAGTCACCATTCCCGATGACAAGAACGGCGACATCATGGGCGACATCAACAAGCGCCGCGGCAGAGTGCTGGGCATGGAGCCGACGGGCGAAGGCATGACCACGATCTCGGCGGAAGTTCCGGTTCGTGAGATGCACGATTTTACGATGTATCTGCGTCAGGTCGCGAAGGGTCTGGGCGAATTCACGTTTGATTTCGAGCGCTATGAGCCGCTGCCGGCAAACCTGCTGGATGAGGTTGTGGCGAGCGTCAAGACCGACGACGAGGAGTAAACCTTGTCACATATCACATAAGAAAAGCTCCTGTGGCATTTCGGTGTCACAGGAGCTTTTTGCGGGCAGCGCCCGCTGGCATTTTGCTAAAGTTCTAAATTGGCTTGGTGGGAATCTTTACCTTGTGATTCTTTTGATGCCTTTCCTGTAACCCGTTACGGGGGTGACAACCAAAAGGAAAGGGGACAGGCGCTCCCGGTGGTCGCGCAGCCCCCTCTCCTTTAGGTTTTCGCCCCCGAGCCCCCGCTTTCCTTATCCTCTCCCCCGTGCTAAAGTTCTGTATCGGCTTGATGCGGGTCTTTACCTTTTGATTCTAAGGGAACTTTCCATAGAATCGTGCTTTTCAGATACGCAGTTCGCTTGGATAGAACTTTAGATCATTGCCAGCGCGGGCTCCGCGCAGAACTTTAGATCATTGCCAGCGCGGGCTCCGCGCCGGGCGCTGCCCGCCGCGCCTTACAGCATGATCTCGAAGGCGCGGTCGCCGTAAGCCAGCGCCGCTCGCAGCACCGGATCTCCCCACAGACGCAGCTTCACGCCGCCCTCAAACGTGAACTCGTACACCGTGTTCGCGCCGTCTGTCTTGAAATCAGGCTCTACGCCGAATGCCTCCGTCAGCTTCTCCCGCGTCATGCAGCGATCCAGCAGCGCCAGCTTCCAGACCAGCTCCGCCGCCGTCATCTCCGCCGGACGCTCCGGCACATTCTCCGCAGGCGCCGCTTCCGGTGCAGACTGTTCCTCCGCCGCCGGTTTTTCCTCCGGCTGCGGCACATCCACTGTCTCCACATCCGCATGAATGCGGCGCAGTTCCTCCTCATTCGTGCGCGTCACCCACATCGCCGTGAAAGGCGGCAGATTCACACGCCCGCACGAGACCGGCGTGCCGGAAATCAGATCGTACCAGCCGTCGCCGCCCTCCGGCAGAGGCAGATCACTCGGACAATCTGCCAGATTCAGCATACAGTACACCGCGCCGTCGCCGTCGCCGCGCTTGAAGCAAAGCTGCTGATTGCGCACCTCAACCGTATTGAAGCTGCCTGTCTGCAATGCCTCACGCGCCTGATACGCTGCGCCCAGGCGGTACAAAAACTGCGTAAGCGCGTTGCTTTCGGGGTGCATATCCGCAATGTGCAGCTCCGGACGCAAATTCGCATCGCTGCCCTGCTGCTTCTCCCCCTGAATGCCGAATTCCGAGCCGTAATATACAGACGGAATACCCGGCATCGCATATAACAGCGCGTATACCAGCGGCAGATGCCGGCTGTCACGAAGCTGCGAAGCAAGCCGCGTAACATCGTGATTGTCTGCGAAATTGTACAGCATCAGCCCCGGATAGATGTCCTTCTGCCGGTTCATTGCATAGTTGATCTCAAAGTAATTCTTGTCATTGTGCGAAGACCAGATGCCCTTCCAGCACTCGTAATTCGTCGAAGAATCGAGCATATCCGGATTCGCAAACTGCGCGTAATTGCCGTGAATCAGCTCGCCCATCAGCCAGCATTCCGGATTCTTGCTCTTGACCGTGTGGCGGATGCGGCGGAAGAAATCATGGTCGATGCAGTCTGCCGCGTCAAAGCGGATGCCGTCAATGTGGAACTGATCCATCCAGCCCAGAATCGCATTCTCCAGATAGGTCACGACATCGTTATTGCGCAGATTCAGCTTCACAAGCTCCTCGCAGCCGTGCCACGATTCATACGAAAAGGGATCACCGAAGCGGTTGGAATTGCCGAACCACAGATTGCAGAACCAGCTGCAATACGGCGAATTCTGCCCGTTTTTCAGCACATCCTGAAACGCGAAAAAGCCGCGTCCCACATGGTTGAATACGCCGTCAATCACCACGCGGATGCCGTTTGCATGAAGCGCATCGCACAGCCGCGCGAAATCTGCATTCGTGCCAAGACGGCGGTCAAGCTTTGTGTAATCGTGCGTATCGTAGCCGTGCGTGCCCGATTCCCACAGGGGGCTGAAATAGATCGCATTAACGTGCATTTTCTTCAGATGCGGAATCCATTCGTGAATGCAGCTGATGCGGTCAACCGGTTCGCCGCCGTGATTCTCCCACGGTGCGCCGCACAGACCCAGCGGGTAAATGTGATAAAACAGTGCAGATTTTTCCCAAGACATTGAACAAAACTCCTTTGCCAGAAACTTGTGCCGAAAAAAATTATGTCCAAATTTGTACGATGATGCACACAAACGTGCATCATTTTGCAAATTTGTATCCGGTTTTTGAGGGGTGCATCCTTTGCACCGTCCGATGCAGAATCTGCTCAGGAGAGATGCAGCTTCTGCACCGCCGCTGCGCAGGTCTTGCACAGGATACTATTATAAAGAAATATAAAAGATATTCATAGAAATCTGTGAGAGGAGAGAGAATTATGAATTTGATCTGGGTTCGCACGCCGTTCTCCCTCATCGGGAAACTCTCCTGCAATTCCCTTGTGCTGCTTTCGCTGCTCCTCAACAGCGATTACGGCAATCATACGGTCTCTGTCACACGCGGGCATATCGCAAAGCAGATGAACTGCTCGGTACGAACCGTCGATGCCATGCTCGCAGAACTCCGGCGCGAAGGGCTGATCATCAGCAAGGAGATCACCAGAGACGGCCTTCTGCTCCGGCTGAAGCCCGATATTCTCCCGCCAAGAAAGAATCTCCCCTATCCCAAATCCGATGCCTCCGAGCCGGATCATACAGCCGCCGACTACGGCATCCATAACAATATGCTCCAGTCCCTCGATCACCCGGATTCCAGCCTCGATATGGATGTCATCGGGCAGATGATGAAGGCGCATTGAGTGCGGATATTATTCCACAGACCCTTCCAGAAAATACGTTGCTTCCATATCCGCGACGTGCAGTGCGAAGGCAAGCGGGTACATTTCCAGCGCTTTGCCGATGGTATTCTTATCCTCCGGCCCTGAAAATCCCATGTGCCAGCGGATTGCCATTGCTTCCTCCTTGCGAAGATGCATGAAAAATGAAATCATGTACACCGATTTCTCTCCATGCCCGTACGGCAGGCGGTCATCAATCTTGTAAAACGGTACTTTCTCCCAGACGCCCTGTGCATTTTTCGCGTTCCGGTAATCGACCGTGTAGAAATTCATCTTGCAGAGATCGTGCAGCAGCGCCGTTACCGCAATGCTCTCCTCCGAGTATGTCTGCATCCCGAAGGTATCCTTGCAGCGCTCGCGGGCGAGATACGCTTTCAGATTGTGGTATACATTCAGCGAATGCACCAGCAACCCGCCTTCATAGCAGCCGTGATAGCGCGTGCTTGCGGGCGCTGTGAAGAAATCATTTTCTGGTGCGAGCATATATTCCAGCAATTTATCCGCGCCGGGGCGGGTGATGTTTTCTCTGTATATACTGAGAAATTCTTCCTTTTTGGCTTCCAGCGTCTGTGCGTCCATCCTGATTGTCGCTCCTTTCATCCCAGGCAAAAAAATCGGCGGAGCTGCGGGTTTCACGTTTGCAGCACCGCCCCTATTATACTACATTCCAAAGAAAAATGCAATCATTGCGGGATTTGGCGCCGCCGCACTTCCGCGCCGGAACTTTCCGGCTCATTCCCGCTGCCGGTCTGCCCCGTAGGATGGTGTGCGCGGTACGCTTTGACGGCGCCGCTTCCCTCGTGTATAAGAGGATTATTTCTATACGCCAAGGATAAACTCAGAGAGGTTTCGTATAGGACTGCCCCATTCCCTATACATCTTGTAAATACAGTATAGCACATGATAGATAGAATTTCAAGTAGTTTCCGTAAATTTCAGCGTATTGCAAGTATTTTGTTGATTCATTTTGTGCATATTGTTGGACTGCTTGTTGAATTGCGGCGGGCTCCGCGCCGCGAATGCAAGGGGGACAAC
>DGVV01000160.1 GCA_002395085.1 Ruminococcus sp. UBA4275
GCGCCGCGAATGCAAGGGGGACAACCCAAAGGGGAGGGAGAGCGCTCCCGTTGGTCGCTTATTCTCCCTCCCCTTAAGGTTTTCCCCCTTCCAATCCCCCTTTCCTGATCCCTTCCCTCTTAGCTAAAGGCTGCCATTGGCGTTTCTGAGAATTGCAGACTTTCATCGCCCAATCTGCCAATATAGAACGCGGCACGATTCTGTGGAAAATTTGCAGCCTGAATCCGAATAGCATTACACTTTCCTTAGAATCATAAGGCAAAGACCCGCACCGCGCCAATTTAGAACTTTAGCAAAATGCCAGCGGGCGCTGCCCGCCTTTAGCACGGGGGAGAGGATAAGGAAAGCGGGGGCTCGGGGGCGAAAACCTAAAGGAGAGGGGGCTGCGCGACGCAAGGAGCGCCTGTCCTCTCTCCTTTTGGTTGTCACCCCCGGTGCGGGTTACAAGCGAGTTATCAATAGAATCACAAGTCAAAGACCCGCACCAAGCCAATATAGAACTTTAGCAAATCGCCCGCTGGCAATGATCTAAAGTTCTATCCAAAAGGACTGCGTATCTGAAAAGCACGATTCTTTGGAAAGTTTCCTTAGAATTATAAGGTACAGACCCGCACAACGCCAATTTAGAACTTTAGCAAATCGCCCAGCGCGGGCTCCGCGCCGGGCAGCGCCCGCAAAATATTATCCTCCGTGACCGAATCCCGCAAAAATATGCTATAATATATCTGTAATCAATTTTTTTCTGTAACCATCTGCACGAAACCTGCGTCATATAAAGTGAAGGGAGGTGCGGAAATGGACGACGATGCCATTCTCCGCCTGTTTGAATCGCGCGATGAGGCAGCAATCGCAGCTACACAGGCAAAATATGACAAACTATGTACCGAGGTCGCACGGCGCATTTTACACGACCCGCAGGACACTGAGGAGTGCGTCAGCGACGTCATGCTGTTGACGTGGAATGCAATTCCGCCGGCACACCCGCGGAGTTTCCCCGCGTTTCTGACCGTCCTGACCCGTAACGCCGCCCTGAGTGCATACCGGCATCTCCACCGCGTAAAACGCGGCGGCGGCGAAATTCCGCTGGTGCTGGATGAACTCGAAGACGTCATCCCCGCGCACGACGATACCGAATCTCTGCTCGACCGCCGTCTCCTGCGCGAGACTCTGGAGACTTTCCTGGATGAGCAGGATGCCGAAGCAAGGCAGCTTTTTGTGCTTCGGTACATCACTATGATGCCGGTCAAGGAAATCGCCGCGCGCAGCGGGATGACCGAAAGTAAAGTCAAGGTCACACTATATCGTACACGCAAAAAATTGCACCGCTGTCTGAAAAAGGAGGGATTTCTATGACAAAGCTGGAGCTGCTCGAAACGCTCGGTACGGTGGATGAAAAATATCTGCGGGATGCCCAGCGCCTGCTGCTTCCGCCTGACAAGCAGCAGCCGGACGATCCCTTTGCGGTGCGGTACGGTGTGTCCGAAGAAGCCGCAAAGCCGAAAAAGGGAATCGGGCTGGAAAAGCTGGGGCATATTGCTGTCGCTGCGGCTATCGGCGCGATTTTCCTGACGGCAGGCATTATCCTGCACCGGAATGCGGATGTCTTCCGCGCTGCAAATTCCGGTACAATGTCCGGAAATGCTCCGGCGGATGTCTCCGAGACGGAGATTCAGCAGGATGCGCGCAATTTTCTCGGCGGCAGAGGCGAACTGACGGTTGTGACGGGCGCCGGCATGGTGAATGTGCTGGAAGACCGCGATTACTGGTATATCGGCACACAGCGTGCCGCGAAGAATATTGCAAATCCCGACGGCAGCTATATGCTGGAGCCGATCTGCACGGCAGAGGGCTGCAATCACGAGGGCAATGGCTGCCCGCAGTATATGGCAGAGCATATTGACTGCGAGGGCGGCGAGATCTGGATGTATTCCGATGACGGCACGATGCTCTATCGCCTGAATGCCGACGGTTCCTACGCAGAGACCGTCAGCATCCGGCGCCTGCTGGATCTGTATTACAATGCCAGCGCAGCAGGCTACGGTGAATACGGCGGCAAAGACGGCGGCGGCAGCGGCATCCGGCTGTATTCTTTCCCGGCGGAAGAATATATGGATCCGGCGACAATGGAGATGACGAAAGGCTGCCCCGTGCAGGTCACGAAGGGCATCGTGCCGGGCGAGGTCAATGTCATCAAGCGGCAGCAGACTGCCGTATCCTATCGAGACAGATTCGCAGAAGCACAGGATCTGATGTTGCTGACGGTCTGGATGCTGGATGCCGATGACAGTATGCAGGTGCAGGACGCACTTTACGGGAATAACGGCACGGATGTGGATTCGCTGTTCCATCCGGTGCAGCACATTCTGGTGTGGAACCGCACAAAGAATGAGGTCTACGAGATCGTGCCGCAGGAAAAGCTGACCCGTCCGCTGACATCCGATGATGTGTCCTTTTGCCGCGACGCGCTGCGCATCCGCAATGACCTCACGCTGC
Source organism: Ruminococcus sp. UBA4275 (assembly GCA_002395085.1). GTDB lineage: Bacteria > Bacillota > Clostridia > Oscillospirales > Ruminococcaceae > Firm-04. The sequence continues at coordinate 2,494 of DGVV01000160.1, forward strand.
TGACAGACGAGGACTGGGCACAGTATTCAAACGAGGGCTATCTGCCGGAATCTCTGCCGGATACGCTCTATCCGGATATGGAATCTGCCTCTGAAGCATTGAAGGAGGTCGGTGGTAAGAATTATCCGGCGGCAGAGCTGTATTGCTATCTGGACGGCGTGACGTTTGAGTCGGAAAATCAGAGCTATGTTGTCTACGGGAATAGCGGAAACCTGATCTACAATTCGGAATCCGATGAAGCGCATGTACACCACCGGCTGTATGCAGGGGTGATGTCCACCGGAACGCGCGGCAGAATCATGAAGGGCACCGGTTCCTCGTGGCATAATGAGTCTGATCCCATGTGGATCGGCACAGACGGCGCGCTCTGGAAGGAAGCAGATTATATTCAGTACAATCCGGTGAATCCGGAGTGGACGCCCGACGGCTTTGAATGCGACGGCTACCGGCTGGAGATCCGGTACGCGGCGAGATCGAACAGCAGCTGGACTGACTTCACGAATCTGGACGGCATCAACTATGCGATCGCCGGCGATACGCTGATCTGGAACAATTCCAGCGGCTTTTCGGAGATCCCGCTGACAGACGGCGTGACAGGCTATGAGCTGGAGACGGCAGATAACCGCACAGCGCTCCTGCTGCACAAAGACGGCAGATACCTTTTAGTGAATGCTGGAACAGGGGAAGTTAAGATATTTCAGTGAATAAACATCCACGATACAAAAAAGCACCGCAGGATCCGTCCTGCGGTGCTTTCAGTCTGTAGATAAAGGTATCGCTGCGCGATGATTATAATGGGGCGCT
>DGVV01000109.1 GCA_002395085.1 Ruminococcus sp. UBA4275
CTGAGCCGGGGGTTTTCTTTGCCAAGAAAAGTCCGGAAATATCTGTCATTTCCGGACTTTTCTCGTCATTCTGTCAATCAGACCTTCAGCATCTCCACAACCTTGTCGCGGAGCCAGTTCGTTGCCTCAGCAATCGGAATGTTCTCGCGGAAGGACTTGTCACGCGCCGAAATCTCGATGCAGCCTGCACCGACGCTCTTGGGGCTGACGACTGCACGGAGCGGGATGCCGAACAGGTCAGCATCCGCGAACATCGCACCCGGACGGATGTCGCGGTCATCATACAGCACCTCAACGCCCAGCGAAAGCAGTTCCGCATAGAGTCTGTCAGCGGTCTCGCGGACTTCCGGATCATCCACGCGCAGATTGCAGATTTCAACCTGCCACGGTGCAATGGTCATCGGCCAGATCGGACCGTACTGATCGTGGCTCTCCTGGCAGACCGATGCGCACAGTCTGCCGACGCCGATGCCGTAGCAGCCCATGATCGGGGTCTGACGGTCGCCGTTCTCATCGAGATAGGTCATGCCCATCGACTCGGTATACTTCTTGCCAAGCTGGAAGATATTGCCGATCTCAATGCCCTTCTCAATGCGGATATTGGGTCTGCCGCACTTCGGGCAGACAGCACCCGCAAAGGTCTTTGCAACATCGGTATACTTGACTTCACCGAGATCGCGCTCCGCATTCAGACCGGTCAGGTGCGTATCCGGCTTATTCGCGCCGCAGACGAGCGAATTGATGCCCTTCAGCGATGCATCGTACACAACTGTGATATTCTTCGGCAGACCGACCGGTCCGATGAAGCCCGGCACAATGCCGCTCTCCGCCGGAATCTCAACTGCCGGATGAATCTCATAGCCCAGATAATTGCGCAGCTTGGTCTCATTGACCTCCAGATCGCCGCGGATAAACGCAATGATAAAGCTGTCGTCCTCATTCTTCTGGTAAACAACCGCCTTTGCAAGACGCTTTGCATCCATCCTGATGAACTTCGCAAGATCCTCAATGGTCTTGACATCAGGCGTGGAAACCTCCGTCAGCGGCTCTGCTTCGCCCGCCTCATTCTGCACACTCACAACCGCCGCTTCCATGTTGGCACGGTAGCCGCAGTCACAGATTGCGAGGGTATCTTCACCGACTTCCGTCAGCAGCATGAACTCGTGCGAGATGCTGCCGCCCATCATGCCGGAATCCGACTGCACCGAAATGAAGTTCTTGCAGCCGCAGCGCTCGAAAATGCGGTTGTAGGCATCGTAAACGCGGCTGTAATAGCGTTCCAGATCTGCCTGCGAGGTGTGGAAGGAATATGCATCCTTCATCGTGAACTCACGCACGCGGATCAGACCGCCTCTTGCACGCGGTTCATCGCGGAACTTCGTCTGAATCTGATAGATCATGAACGGGTAATCCGTATAAGAGGATGCCGTATCGCGTGCCAGATGCACCGCAGCCTCCTCATGCGTCATGCCAAGCACCATCGGGTTGCCGGAGCGGTCCTTCCAGCGCGCCATTTCGCTTCCGATGCTGGTGTATCTGCCGGATTCCTCCCAGAGCGATGCGGGCATCACAACCGGGAACATGACCTCCTGACCGTCCACAGCATCCATCTCCTCACGGATGATCTGTTCGATCTTCCGGGTGATACGCTTGGCAGGCGTATACAGCGAGAAAATACCGTTTGCCATGTATTTCATGTAGCCGCCGCGCATCATCAGCGCGTGGCTTTCGATCACACAGTCTTTCGGCGCGTTCTTGAAGCGCTCACCGAGCATATTTGCAACCTTCATTGCGAAAACTTCCTTTCCTGCTTGCGAAAATTATGCTGCAATCGCCCCGCAGCATTCAAACTCTTTTATTTTAGCATATTTTTCCGGAAATTGCAAGTCATTTCGGCGGAATTTCTGATTGACTTCTCGAAAAAAACATGGTATAATATATACGCGAACAAATATAGTCACATAGAAGCACCCGTTTGTGAAGGTGACGGTTTCGGCACATTCTGTGTGCCGCGGAGGTATGAAGAATGAAAACTCTTAGAAATGCACTTGTTTTTTGTGCAGCGGCAGCGGCGTGTATTCTGCTTGGAAACAGCCTGCCGATCTATGCAGATACAGAAACCGGTGAAGCAGAATCCGGCAGCGAAATTCTCGCACCGGTTCCCTATTCGCTTCCGGAAGACATGATCCTGACGCCCCTGTTTGATGCGATCAATGCGCAGCGGGAAGCCGCAGGCAGCGGCGATCTCACCGCAGATTCCACACTGATGGATATGGCAGCACAGCGCGTCACGGAGTTTGCGCGCAATCCCGCAGAACGCAGCGTCGCGATGACCGGTCTCGGTCTCAACAGCGAAACGGTGATTCTCGGCTATGCAGACCCGAACACCGCCCTCAGCGCCGTCGTGCTGAATGAGAAGCAGCACCGCAATCTCGTCTACGACGGCTACCATAATATCGGTATGGCGGTCAATGAGGAGAATACAATCTGGGTGATTCTGCTGTCTTCCTGACAGTTTGCACATACAGCAAACCAAATTTAACTTTTCAATTGTGCAAAACGCTGTATTTTTACAAAGTGCTTGACAAATCCTGTAAAATCGTGTATAATAGCATAGTCGCTTGTGAGTGGCAACACCACGAGTGCTGATGGCTGCGTAGCTCAGCTGGCTAGAGCAATCGGTTCATACCCGATCGGTCACTGGTTCAAATCCTGTCGCAGCCATCAATTTTTGGCCCGTTGGTCAAGCGGTTAAGACGACGCCCTTTCACGGCGTAATGATGGGTTCGATTCCCGTACGGGTCACCAAACTATATGCTCGGAAACATCGTAAATACGTTGTTTCCGAGTTTTTCTTTTATAGTGAAAATAGGCTTTGTCCGCTACTTGTCCGCTATTGCGATTTTGCAGCGGACATTCTTGTTTTATCTTGTGCTATCCTGCGGAAGAAAACTGAACGCTCCGTCCATCGCCTGAGCCACTCTCGCCTGTGCGGTCTGGAACATATGAGCATAGACGTTCAAAGTCGTTCCCGAATTGCAATGCCCTAACGCTCCCGATACTGTTACCACATCAAGACCTGCTGAAATCAAAGCGGAAGCTGCGAAGTGACGGAAACTGTGGATACCGTAGAAAGGCATATCGTTCTTCTCGCAGAACTCTTTCAGCCAGCCATAGGGAGTCTGATTGTTCATGGGTTCTGCTTCTCGCGCACTTTACGACTTCATAAAAACACCTATTTTACGGCATATTCAAATGCCAAATCTGATTTCAATGTCCTCGCTGTGATGTGAGATGTAAACGACCTCGATCATCTCAGCGGCAACATCATGTTTTTCCTGCACCGTCAGGGTATCCCACATGGCAAGTGGTTCAGTCAGCGGTTTCGTGTTGATCGCCTTACGCTTACGAGATTTGGTCTGCAATTTGCGTTCAAGCTCTGCTTTCTTGGAGTGCAGTTCTTTGATCCTCTGCTGAATGTAGGCGAACACCACATCGTCCGCTTCTGCCATTCTGTCCATGAGGGAACGGATCTCGGTATCCAGTTTCAGAATATCACCCTTGATGCTCTCGGTTTCTATGTCGGGAACATCTTTCTGCTTGTGAGATATTTCAAGACTCTTCATTCGTTCACACATAGCAGAGTAAATGATCTCCTCAACATCATCAAGCTTAACAGTGTAATTCCTGCTTACGCAGCCGCTGACTGTCTGCATTCCGCTGTCAAAAAGATATTTATACACCTTCTCAGGCTTCTTCTGCTGAACATTTATCAAAACAGCCAGCCCACATTCTTTGCATTTCAACAAACCAACGAGCCATGAATTATTTGCCTTCCTATTTGTATGGAATGACTTGCTGTGCTGCTTTTTGTCCTGAACAGTGAGCCATACCGAGCTGTCAACCAAACCTTCGTGATAACCGATCTTGGCGAATTTCCCACCATCTGCATTATTGTGCAGAAATACTCCGTGAACGCCGTCATAGGCTTCGATCTCATCAACGATCTCATAGCCTTGCGTCTGGAAATATGCGTAGACTGCCTTATCAGCACGAACATAAAGTGGATTTTTCAAGATCGATGACAGTGAACTGACATTCAACTTGCCGCTGTGACTGCCGTTTTTGCCGCCGTATTCATCTGTGCGGAGATAATGTACGTTATCTTCATGCTCACTAAAATACCTGATAATATCACGGAGCGAGGTTGACGGCTCAGCATACATCTGATAAGCGAGCTTCAACGCTTCTGCCTGCTCGGACGGAACAAGAACTGAACCCTTCTTTCCGTTCACAGTCATCCGTTGCGTTGTATAACCAAAGCTCATTATCCTGCCCTGGAAGAAACCTGTTTCTCTGCTTCTGGTGTTATAAGCATCTGCCACTCTGCCTGCAATCGTTTCTCTCTCAAACTCCGCAAAGTTCAAGAGATTATTTCGCATCATACGCCCTTCCTTAGTCTCCGTATTGAACGGCTCTGAGAGCGAGTAAACCGTCACACCGAGCTTGTCCAGTTCCTCAGAAACATTCAGATAGTCACGCAGATTTCTGCTGAAACGATCATACTTTTTTACAACGATTCGACTGATAAGACCTTCACGGGCATCACTCATCATCTGCTGAAATGCAGGACGGTGTTCGGTATCTTTTCCCGAAAATCCATTATCGCAATACAGGCGGTACACACAATCCTCGCCTACATATCTGATACAATCCTCCTTCTGCGATTCAATGGACAGCGAATTGTTATCCCTGTCCGCTACGGAACGGCGGACATAGATCGCAGTCAATCCGCCGTTATTTGTTACCTTCTTTTTCATGTTTA
>DGVV01000083.1 GCA_002395085.1 Ruminococcus sp. UBA4275
CGATACCTTTATCGACAAGCTGGAAGGGTCTCCGCCGTTCAGCGAAGACCCTTTTTGCTTATTGCATCATTTTACCGGCTTCCAGACGCGCATTCAGCGCCCGCAGACCCGGTCTTGCGGCAATACGTGCGATACCGCTATTGACCAGCACCACAAATGCCAGCGTGATGACAGCAATCGCGGCGACCCGCCAGAGCGGCTGGTCAAGTGAATAAAGCGACATATACAGCATCGCGGCAATGCCCAGCAAACCGCCGATCAGCGCGGAGATGCCGCAGTAGATCTGCCCTTCCAGCGCAACCGTTTTCTGCACCTGTTTCTTCGTCATGCCGACCATCCGCAGCATAGCAAGCTCCTCTGCGCGGTTCAGAACGCCTGTGTTGATCGTGTTCAGCATCGTGACGATGCCCACGCCCCACACCGCCAGCAGAATGATCCCGCAGACCGTCACAACGGCTGCAATCAGCGTTGTCATGCCTGTCCCCGAGAAATACCCGTCATACGTGAAACGAATCTGCGTATTTCCATCTTCATGCATACGTCTGACAAACTGATCGGCTGCTTCCTTTGCAGGCAGGAAAAACTGACTATTGCGCAGACGCATCCTGACATTCATTTCAAACCGGTACGGATCATATTCTGTCAGCATCGGGAGATGCTTCTGAAGCAGCTCAATCGGGATCTCGACCACGATGCTGTTGCTTCGCTCCTTTGCATTGCAGTATGCACCGATGACAGGCAGCGTTTCCTCCGAATAATCAAATATCAGCAGCGGGGCATCCCCCTTCACCGGCTGATAGCCCTCCGGATAGATCGCCTTCGGCTCAACCACGCCTTCCAACGCCGCCTCACTCCAGTTCTGATACGGCCCGCACTGATTGTAAGACAGGATCGCGCCGTCCATTTGCAGGAACGCATCGTAATCAAAGCCCAGCGCATCCGCATACGACGCCTCATACAGCTCCCGTGTCAGAATATTCACATCGTTATAGATGGACGGTCCTTCATTTTTCTGATTTTTCCAGATCGCAGCAAATTCCGCAGGAAGCAGCTTTTCATAGGCTTCCAGCAGCGATTCCGTTGTGACATCCAGCGAGCTCATGGAAATCTCATAATCCACCCATTCATAATAACCGCTGCTCCGGAAATCTGCAATCGCCTGCTCTGACTGAGCAATATCTGCGCCATAGAAATACATCGAAAAATCCTGGGTTTCTTTCAGTTCATCCGTATGCTCCATCAGCTCGCACAGGAAGATGAGCCCGAAGGAGATCCCGAAGGTGAACAGCAGCACACCGAATGTCATCGTAATGACCGCGATGAGAAACCGCTTGCGGGTGCGCCGGATATTGCGCATGGTGTAATGGCGCAGGAAGCTGCCGCGCTTGCGGTTGAGCTTCGATTTGCGCGGGGCTTTGAGGTCGCCGGATTTCTTCGCCTGTTTTGCCGCCTTCTCGGAGATTTTCTCCTCCCTTTTCTTCGTGCCGAACAGGCTCTTTGTCCAGATGCTTTCCCTGCGGTTGCCCTTGAGCTTGGTGCGCTGTGCGCCTTCCAGCGGAGAATACATCCGCGCTGCCCACATCGAGGAGGTATACGCGGAAATATACACCGCCAGCAATGCCAGCACAACCGCCAGAACCGTCAGTGCGGGGAAGGATGTCTCTTTCAGATCAAAGGACAGGCTCCGGATGAAGCGCAGGACGGCAAAGCGGCACGCCTGCGACGCCAGCACGCCCAGCGGAATCGCAAGTACGCTGTAACAGGTCGCCTCCATGCAAACCAGCACTGCAATCTGCCGCTTGGATGCGCCCATGACACGCAGCGCGGCAAACTGCGCACTCCGTTCCTGCACGGAAATCTCAAAGGCATTGTCGATGACAAACCGCATCAGCGCCCAGAAAAGCAGCCCCAGCAGAACCAAGGTGATCGTCACAAATGCCCAGTCATCGAAAAACCACCGCGTGATGCCGTTTGCCCCGCGGAATTGCATCATCAGCAGGTCGGTATTGAAGGTTTGCGAGGGATCAGTCGGAAAGAGCAATTCCAGCCGCTTTTTTGCCGGAACGCCCATGTCTTTGATGAGCTGCTCCGCCGCATCGTCGAAATTCACATTCGGAATCAGAGAAAGCACCGGCATTCCCGGCTCGCTCCTCAATTCAAAATGCGGGTTGCCCTTCATTTCCCCGACTTCCTGCGCCGCTGCAAATACGCCGCTCAGACAGTTTGTGATGTCGAAGTCACTGTCATAGGAAGTCGTAATCGTGAAGGAATACTTTTGCCACCATCCTCTGCTGACCGGAGAAAAACCGCCGATCTTCGCCGTCATCCTGACCGGATCGCCGGTAAACTGCGGCTCGATGACCAGATCCTTCAGCAGCTTCCTGCCGGTTTTATTCCAGATCATCGCCCGCATAAACGGATATTCATACACCGTGCGCGCCGCATCCGCAGCACCGGGACTGTCCGAAAAGAGAGGCCGTTTCTTCATCTCCTCGTCCGCATTCTTCAGCAGCTCTGCAGTAAGCTGCTTCTCCGCTTCCTGATCCGGCGGGATATGCGCATAGACCGGATAGACCGTGATCGTGACTGTATCACCGACCGAATAGCCCTGCTGCTGATAAGATTCCGGCAGAATGACCTCATCTGCCTGCGGAATGATTCTGCCCGTGTCTTGATAACCGTATTTGAGGTCTCCATCGCCGCAGACAATCGCCTGCGACAGTTCTTCAACCATGTGCGGTTCTTCGTCATCCACCTGCACATTGAGATAATACACGCAGTCGCTGCTGTTTCTCGCAAGCGAGCAGCTCAGGCTCTTGAAGGCATGATAGTAATACTTGTCAACAAGTGCATGATTTCGCAGCACCTCAATGGCTTTGTCGGGATCCTTTGCGGCACTGACCCACGGCTCGGCATTGATTTCCCAATCGCCGGTATTCTCCGTCGCAGCATACAGCCCGACGCTTCGCAGGATCACCAGCGTATCGCAGAACAGGCAGAAAATGAACACCGAAAGCGTGATGCACAGAAAGGTCAGCAGAGTCCGGAAGCGCTGCCGCCTGAGGTATTTCAGCGCAAGCGCGACCAGATGTTTCATAAGACATCCCCCCTGCTCTGTTCCGTCAGATTGCCGTCCTCCATGCGGAAAATGCGGTCTGCCTGCGCAGCAATCGTCTGGTCATGTGTGATCAGCAGCAGCGCCTGATGATAGCGCTCCACCGATTCCTTGAGGATATTGATGATCTCGTGGCTGTTTTTGCTGTCCAGATTGCCGGTCGGCTCATCCGCAAGGATGAGATCGGGCTTGTGAATCAGCGCGCGGACAAACGCCGCACGCTGCTGCTGTCCGCCGGAAAGCTCATGCGGGAAGCAGCGCCGTTTGCTTTCGAGTCCGGTCAGGCGGAGCAGATCACCCAGATAAGTGTAATCGGGTTCGGTACTGTCCAGATTCATTGGCAGGACGATGTTCTCCTCCACCGTCAGCACGGGGATGAGATTGTAATTCTGGAAGATGAAACCGATCTTCCGGCGGCGGTAGACAGCCAGTGCCTCATCATTCTGTTTGGTGATGTCCATGCCGTCCACCAGAACGCTGCCCGCATCCGGAAGGATCAGCGACCCGATGACATTCAGAAGCGTCGTTTTACCGGAGCCGCTTTCCCCTGTCACAGCAACGAATTCGCCGTGATCCAGTGAAAAGCTGACGTCATGCAGGGCACGGACGGCGGTATCGCCCTCACCGAATTGTTTGGTCAGATGCTGTACTTCCATAAAATGTGTGTGTTCCATGATGTCACACCTCCCTTGTCTACAAGCATACCATAGAAATCTTACGCGAAAGTGACAAACACAAAAATCGGCGCATTGCATAAATATGCCGTGCGATATTTGTGCAATCATCCAATGTTTGGAATTTTGTGTGAGGTTTCTTATGTAAGTCCCGAATCCATAAGCAGATACACCGGAAAGAGTGGTGTATCCCAACACATTATTAAAGGAGGAATATCCCATGAAAGCCAAGAAACTCACCACAGCCCTGTTATCCGTTTGCCTGCTTGCCGGCAGCATTCCCGCCGCGATGCCCGCTGCTGCGCTCGACCCCCTGCTCTACGGCGACATCAACAGCGACAACTTTGTTGACGTCAAAGATGCTGTACTGCTGTCCCGGATTGTCGGCGGTGACTCCACACTCAATACAGTCACACTGAACATGGACTGCGCTGATGTCACCGGTGACGGCAAGCAGACCCCCGAAGACCTCACACTGATGCTGCGCTATCTTGCCCGGCTCACCAAATCTCTGGGACCGAATCTTTCCTTCCGCAATGAAACCCAGTGCCTGACCGACGGCGTATCGAAAGAAACGGCGGAAACCGTCGAGCTGAGCGACGAATTCAAGATGAGTCAGTATACGCTCGCCGCAAACCTCTTTCAGTCTGCCATGAAGGAAAACAAGAACATGGATAATCTCATGCTCTCCCCGACTTCTGTCGCGCTTGCCCTCGGCATGACCGCGAACGGCGCAAAGGGAGAAACCCTCAGGGAAATGGAGCAGGTCATCGGCGGCGGCATCGGCATTGACGACCTCAACCGCTATTTCTACAGCTTCACGCAGCAGCTCAAAAACACTGAAAATACATCACTTTCTTCTGCGAATTCGCTCTGGGTGCGCGATGATCCGGAACGCATCCTCGTGCCGGAATCCTTCCTCCGCCGCGCCGTCACCTTCTATGACGCAGAATCCTACCTGAGTGCTTTCGACCACCAGACCGCAGAGGAGATCAACCACTGGGTCAGTGATAAGACCCATCAGATGATTGACGGCATTTTCAATCTGGATGAACCGGAGCCGATTCCGGATTTGGCTGCTATGTACCTCATCAATGCGCTCGCATTTGAGGCGAAGTGGACGTCGCCCTACACAACCGATCAGATTCATATCACGCAATTCACCTGCCCCGATCAGAGCACGATCCTCGATACCGCTATGGCGAGCGAGGAGTACACCTATCTCGAATCCGATAACGCGACCGGTTTCATCAAGCCCTATAAGGACGGTCACTACAGCTTTGCGGCGATCCTGCCGAACGAAGATGTTTCCATCACAGATTACATCGCCTCGCTGGACGGCAAAGCAATCGCGGATCTGCTCGGCAGCCGCAAAGAAGAACTTGTCCGCACCAAGATTCCGCAATTCAAGTTTGCGTACAGCATCGAGCTGAAGGACACGCTGAACTCGCTTGGCATGGAGACTGCTTTCACGGACGCCGCAGATCTCAGCGGGCTCAATGAAGCGCCGCTCGGCAAACACATCAGCGGCGTGCTGCACAAGACCTTCATCTCTCTTGATTCCGCAGGCACGCGCGCAGGCGCTGTGACCGTGGTCGTAATCGCCGATAATGCCATGCCGCCGGAAGCCAAAGAGGTCGACCTGAACCGTCCGTTCGTGTTCATGATTCTCGATGAGGAATCCGATCTGCCGGTGTTCATCGGCGCGGTGACCAAACCGACTGAGGTCGTTCCGGAAATCGCAGAGGAATAACAATCCACCTCTCGGCAGGAAAACTGTTCTGCTGACATAAACCGCCCCTGAAATGCTGCGCATCCTGCACACGGATACGTCGGCTTTCAGGGGCAATGTTTTGGCACGCATCTTTCTGACGGGCAGACACACATCCTGCTCCGGAATTTTGTATATTGTGACGGATTTTGTCTGCTGTTCTGCGCCGCATTTCAGCATACAACCAAAATTATGACAATGTCGCACAATGCAAGTAACAAACAGCGCAGCGCGTGCTATACTACGCGCTATTGCAAATCGTAATAATGAAATATGAGATGCAGGAAATCCGGTAAGAACGCCGCCCTGCAAAACAGCGATGGATACCGAACCGGTACACATCGCTGTTTGATTGCGTGTGAGATTTCTGTGCAGCAAAAATGCCGTGTCTGCGAACAATCCGCAAACACGACATTCATGGAGGGTGGGTAGAGGGATTCGAACCCTCGGTCTTCGGGACCACAATCCGACGCTTTAACCAACTAAGCTATACCCACCATATTCAATTATATAACAGGAGATGCATTCCAAAACGGAAACACTCCGCAGTTATCAAAAGCGCGCCTTAAAGGATTCGAACCTTTGACTTACTGCTTAGAAGGCAGTTACTCTATCCAGCTGAGTTAAAGGCGCATCGTCATCTGCTGATGACAGAAGCGAGTGATGGGAATCGAACCCACGTAGCCAGCTTGGAAGGCTGGAATTCTACCATTGAACTACACTCGCACAGGCATTCTTCCAGTGCGGCTGTTGTTGGCTCACCAGCACTGCAAGAAGTATTATAGCATATTTGGGGCGAAATGTCAAGCGTTTTTTGAAAAAAATTTCGCGTTGACAGATTTCGGCATATCTGCTATAATATATATGAATTTGTTGATGCGAGGTGCATTTCATGGTAAACAGCAGACCGTCAGTCGGGCGTGTCACGACGGACGCGCATTTCCATATGCAGTATGCCGATGCTGCCTTTTTCCATTATTTCGGTGATGACGTGATCTATTCAATCCTGCGCACCGTGCATGAGGCAGACGCTGAACGTCTGCTTGCGGCGGCGGGATCTCTGCGCGACGGGCAATCTGAACAGCTTTGTCTGCGGATGCGCGGCATCTCCTCTCAGTGGCGCTGGATGCTGGTGGATCTGCGCGTGCGCGGCGAGGGGGATGCAAAACAGTTTCAGCTTCGCATCACAGATGCCTTCTCAATTCAGCGCAGCTATATGCAAACAATCTCAGAACTGGCGGATGCCCGCTTCTTTCTCGGTCTCATGCGGGATCTCGCGTTCCGGTATTCCTACCGCACGCAGCACATTCAGCTTCTCAGCTTCGATTGCTGCCGCGAAACCGTTCTGACGGATATGCGCCTCGCAGACTGGAAACAGCAGGCGATTGACAAGGGCATGGTCGGCACACACGACATCCCGAAATTCGAGAAGCTCTGTGCAGATATGCAGTCGGGGACGCCGCGGTTTCAGTGCGAGATTGAAACAAGCGTCTGTTCGCTGGGGCAGCGCATGGAATACTGCGCCTTCCGCGGCATCACGCGCTCAGAATCACCCGGAATGCGCACGGTACTCGGCACGGTGAGTTTCCTGCACGCGAAATACAAAAGCAAAGAACCCGGCTGGATTTTCGAGGCAACCCGCGACCCTGCGACAGATCTCCCCGCCAAAAACGCGATCACCATGCACGCAAAATCGGTGCTGGCGGCACAGCCCGCAGGAACGGTTGCGCTGGTGCTGCTGCAAATTGACAGCTTCCGCGAGATCAATGACCGCTACGGGCATATGTTCGGAGATGAGGTGCTGTTTACGCTGGCGCACATCCTGCAAACGGAAATCGGTTCACGCGGTACAGCCGGACGCATCGGCGGCGGAATGTTTCTGCTTGTGCTGGAGGACATCGCGGATGAAACCGACCTGCGCGGCATCCTGCGGGCAATCCGCACGAAATTTGAGTGGGCGTGGGAAGAGCCTGAAGGCGGCAGAAAACCGCTGCACAGCGTCACCTGCTCAATGGGTGCTGCCTGCTATCCGATTGATGCACGCAGCTATGAGGAGCTGTTCAAGCGCGCGGATAAGGCACTCTACATCGCCTGCGAAAAAGGCAACAACCGCTATGTCATTTATGATGTGCATAAACACGGCGAGGTTGTCACGAACCGCGCCCGTGACCTTTCTGATCTGTACGCCGCTGCGCCTGCACAGAGCAATGCAGGGTTTGCCGCAGAACTCGTCGGGGAGCTGCTCCGCGGCAAACAGGACATCCAGACAGTGCTGCTGCGCATCGGAGAACAGTTTATGCTGGACGGCATCCAGATTTTCACTGCACCGGAATGGAATGCGGCATACCGCTGGGGACATCCTGCGGAAGGCAGCGGCGAATTGCTCGTCTCGCCTGCATTTCTGCCCAATTACAACACCGACCGCGTATGCGTTATTGACAATATCAACGCACTCGAAGGCATCGCAGATGATGTCTATGCGTGGCTGATGCAGGAAAATCTGCTTGGCACGGTACTGTATCTTGCAGAGCGCGGCGGCAAGCCTTATGCGGTCCTCTCCTTTGGATTATTCGGGCGCTTCCGCAAATGGAGTACACCGGATGTCGGGCACCTGACCGTGCTTGGCAGCGTAATTGCTGCGCTGCTCCCCTGACGAAATGAGGTGCATTATATGAAACATATTCGCAGATTCACAGCGGCGGCGCTCTCCGCAATCCTCAGCATGACTGCCCTGCTGCCGCTGCAAACCGTTCGTGCCGCAGAGCCGCTGCCTCCGTTCTCCCTGAGCGAATCGACCGAAACGATCACGAACCCCGGCATGGGCTACACGACGACGGTCTGGTACCGCTGCAAGCCGGAGAATACGCCTGTGCTGAATCCGACCGGCGCAATCGTGCTGATGTTCGTGGACATCGGTGCATTTTCCAGCGGTGAAAACGGCTCGGAAGATGCGGACGGCAATTACATTCCCGGCACGGATTATCCGCTGGACAGCGAATTCTTTGAAGGTCTGCGCGGTACACTCGAAAACTGCCGCCGCAACGGCTGCACCGTCGCGCTGCGCTTCCGTTACGATGATGACGGCACGCGCAATCCCGAACCTGCCACCTTCGAGATGCTCAAAGACCACATCCGCCAGATCGACGAAGACGGTTTCCTGCGCGATTATCAGGACATCCTGATGTTCGTGGAGTCGGGATTTGTCGGGTGCTACGGCGAACAGTGGGGCGGCAAATACTGCTCCCTCGAACAGAAAGCCGAACTCCTCGAACTGATGCTGAATGTCGTGCCGCCGCCGGTCTCCGTGACCGTCCGCACGCCGAATATCTTTGCACAGTGGGCGGGCATCAAACAGGCGGAGCTGGGTCAGTATGAACTCAATCCGGATTCTGCCGCGGCGCGCGTCGGGCTGTATGACGACGGCTATATGGGCTCGGACAGCGACCTCGGCACATATGCCAACCGCGAAGCTGAGACGACATGGCTCGGACAGCAGACGCAGTATGCCTATTTCGGCGGCGAATTCTCCGGCGATCTTGAATTTGCGCAGAAATATGACACCTACCTCCCGCAGAATGCAATCCCCGAAATGTACAAAACGCATCTGAGCTACATCAACAGCAACATTTTCAAGCTCTATCAGGATTACACCTTCAGCGCGGAATACGATGTGCAGGCGGGCGACCACAGTGCCTATTACGGCGAAACGGTGTTCAAATTCATCCGCGACCACCTCGGCTACCGCTTCGTGCTGCGCGGGATTGACCTGCCGGAATCTGCTCCGCAGGGCGGCGATTTTCAGGCGGCATTTACAGTCGAGAATACCGGCTTTGCAAACCCGATCCGCGAACAGCAGGCGGAGATCCTGCTGGAACGTGACGGCTCTTTCTATCGCGCCCCGCTCGATTTTGATTCCCGCGAATGCCGCTCCTGCACGGTCACAGAGAAGCAGTTTACCGTGAATCTTCCGGGCTGTCTCGAAGCCGGCAACTGGGACGTCTATCTGAAGCTGTCTGTCGGAGACCACGGCAAGGATTCCTATTCGCAGATCGGACAGCGGTCTGTGCGCTTTGCCAATGACGGCGTGTGGCATTCCGGCCTCGGTGCGAATTACCTCGGCAACATCCGCATTACAGATGCAGAATCCGAACAGGATCAGAATAAGCACGCCCTCGGCATCGACGGCTGCACCGGCGACGGCATCCTCTACAGCATCCGCGATGTGCAGATCACGGACGGCGCGATTTCTACGCAGGCAGAGATCGACGAAAACATCCTCCGCGCCGATACAGGAACCGTACAGCTCTATCTCACGGGCGACGAGAAAAATCTCTACGTGCGCACACTCTATCCGGAAGCAGGAGAAGCGCCTGTCTGGAATTTACAGTTCACCAATGCGATGAACGGCGAACAATACTGGATCTACTACGCCTCCAACGGCTATGTCTATTTCAATCACGGAACACCGGTCGGCTGTCTGCACAGACACGGCATGGGCTGCTCCGAATTTCAGATCCCGCTGGGCGATGTCATGGGACTGGAACCCGGCGTCACCCTGAAAAATGTGCGGTTCTTCCTGCAGGACAGCGCCCATGACTGGGAACTGCTGGAAGACATCCGCTGTGAAACCTATACCCTCGACGGCACATTTCCGGTCTTCAATGCGCGCAAACCGGTGCTGCTGTTTGAAGGCGAGTATTACGGGATGTGCGTCTGCACCGACATTCCTGACGGCAAATATCAGTGGTATCACGACGGCAAGCCCATTGAAGGTGCAACAGAACCGGCGTATATGCTGGAAAATGCGTCATCTGCTGACAAGGGCGTCTACAGTGTGCGCATCACAAACGGCGCGGGAATGGAGACGACTGCCGATGTGACAGATGTGCTGGATGTGGTCGGAATGCTCATGGGCGATGTGAACGACGACGGCAAGGTCAACCGGCAGGATGTCCTTTCGGTGATGCAATTTCTGGTGACAGAGACCGACAACCTGCCTATTCCTTTTGCCGCCGATCTCGACGGCGACGGTCTCCTCACCGCGCGTGACCTCTCTCTGCTGAAAGCGATGCTGCTTGCGTGACAATCCTACATAAAGCCGTCATAATTTGTTATTGAGATTTATATTGCGGAATGGTATAATGTTGACAGTACCATTCCGCTATTTTATACAGAAAATAAGGAGGTTTACCATGAAAATCCGATCATCTTTGTGTGCGCGCCTGCTGGGAATCGCCTCGGCTGCAATGCTGACGCTTTCCGCAGCGCTCTCCCCTGCCGCCGTGATTCCGCACGCGGCTGCCATTTCGACGGACTATCCGCCGCAGCTCATCAACATTGCGGCAAAGGACGGCTCTGCGGTTCTCACGGAGACCGGTACAGCCGATAACTCCGCACTGACCGTCAAGGCGCTGGGCAGCGATCTCGCCCCCTCGTGGCGCTTTGACCGCGTGGGCAATGACTCCAACGGCACATTCTTCAAGCTCTGCAATGCCGAATCCGGCAGACTCCTCACCCCGCAGGGCTACAAGGTCAATGCCGGTGCAAAGGTCGTGGTTTACGGCAGCGAATCCGCAAAATCCCAGCACTGGTACGTCATCCCCGTGAAAAATGACCGCCTCGGAAACGGTCTCTACTACAAGATCGTCAACTACGAGAATACCGGTCTCGCGCTGACGCAGGGCAGCGGCGGGCTGACGCTGGAAAGCTATTCCGGCGCGGATAACCAGCTCTGGCTGCTCAATTCCGACGGCTTGCAGGGCTTTGCGGGCTATTGCACCAACGATCAGACCGGCAGCATCAAGGCGGCTGACATCGGCGGCTTGTTCGGAGAAGTTGTTGAGGTCAATAATTTCAACGACCTCAAAAAATATGCAACTGCCGATTCCCCGTATACAATTGTTGTGACCGGCGACATCAAGGTCACGAATCTGCAAAAAGACAGTTCCGGCAGATATTACTGCCCCGACGGCAGAATCTATGTTCACAGCAACAAAACCATCATCGGCAGCTACGCAAAGCACACCATGTACAATGTGCAGTTCTGCACCTCCTCAAAGAGCGGCACCGGCAACAACCTCATCATCAAGAATTTCGATCTCCAGCACGATAAGGAATCCAACGGCAATGATTCCATCGTCGTGTATTTCGGTTCGGGCGAGAATCTCTGGGTTGACCACTGTACCTTTACCGGTCACTCCGATTACAACACCGCTTCCACCGGTCTTCCGGATTATGACAAGTTCCTCGCCTGCTGCTACGACGCCGATTACTGTACTGTCTCCGATACCGCGTTCGGTCTGCACGAATACGGTCTGATTCTCGGCTACCCCGATGACACCGCGGATGTCAAGAACAAATACGACAATTTCCCGCGGATGTCAATTATCAGCAACAAGTTCCAGAAGACCCTCACGCGCGGTCCGGGACTCATGCGCTGGGGCTACTTCCATTCCCTCTGCAATTACGTCAACACCTTCAGCATGGCGTATACTGTCCACAGCGGATGTGACATCTTCGCGGAAAACTGCTATTATGAGAACGGCGGCAACGTCATCTGCGACTGGAATCAGATCACCTACCCTGGCGCATACGCCGAAAGCGGCTCCAAATTCTCCGGATGCAGCCGCACAAAACAGGGCGAAGGCACTGCCAATAATCCGAGTACATCCAAGCCCAGTTCGTGGCGTCCGGGCGGCAATTACGCCTACACTGCCATCAGTGCCGACGCCGCAAAATCCTATTGCAGCAGCTATTCAGCAGCCCAAAGCAGCAGCGACAAAATGATGTATCTGCGGTTTGCAAAAGCGGGCATTCCCAGCGCAGGATTTACCGAAGCCCCCGGCGGCGGCAGCAGCTATACCGCAGCCGAATTTGCAGAAGGTACAACCTGCCGCTTCCGCAATGTCAATTCCGGTCTCTTTATGCAGATTGCTGACGGTAATGCGGCAAACGGCGCAAACATCCAGCAGTGGGGTACAGACGGCGAATCCCTCCACGACATCTGGAAACTCATCAGCGCCGGCGACGGCTACTACTACATCGCCTCCGCCCTCGATGACAATTACGTCCTCGATGTGGCAGGCAGAAAAACCGACAACGGCACGAATATCGACCTCTATCAGCGCAATGACGGCACGAATCAGCAGTTCATGCTGACCGAGAACGGAGACGGCAGCTATAAGATCCGCACGCGCGTTTCCGGTGAGGCATCGGCTGTTGAAATCGAGAATGCATATACCAATGCCGGTGCAAATGTTCAGCAGTGGGAAATCAACGGCGCAAACTGTCAGGACTGGGAGCTGATTCCCGCAGCAATTCCGGTCAGCGGCAGACTTGTGCGCAATCTTGTTGTGCTGGATGCCGAACGAGCAAACGGCTGGGGCGGCATCGCAGACAATACCGCTGTCGGCGCAAGCGTATTCGGTGACCGCGATTTCACGCTGACCGCCATCCCCGAAGAACTCATGGGCGCGGAACAGATAATCACCGCCTGCGATTCCAAAAATGCAGCCGGTGATCTCGCCTCCTTCACCGCTGCGGCAGATATTACGGTTTATGTCGCACTCGACCAGCGCGTCACCAGTATCCCCGCGTGGCTTACCGCTTACACCAAGACTGCGGGTACGGTTGATCTCTCGAACAATGTCCGCTGCGATCTCTATGCCCTCAATGCCGATGCCGGCACAAAAATTATCCTCGGCACAAACGGTCAGAACGGCGGTGTCGTAAATTACACGGTCTTTGCGGCAGAACGCAAGGCAGTCACCACCACCACTACCACCCTCACGACCACCACGACAACCACAACTGCCACGACCACGACGGAAACCGTCACCACAACCACCCTCACCAGCACTACAGTCTCCGATGAACCGCAGACCACCCTGCGCGGCGATGTCAACGATGACGGCGCAGTCGATGTTAAAGATGCGGTAATGCTTGCACGGTACGTCGGCGGCGACGCAACCGCATCGCTGACGGAAAAAGGCGAACGCAACGCGGAACTCGACGGCAAAGCGGGCATCTCCCCCACTGACCTCACCACGCTGCTGCGCGCCCTCGCAAGACTCATCACCCTGTAACAACAAGCGGCACACATCCAGATGAGGGTGTGTGCCGCACTTCACTTTTCACAGACCGTAAGATACGCCGGCGGAACATTTTCCGTCAGCCAGACGCCGTTCTCCGACTGATAAAACCGGAATCCTGCACGGTGCATATCCCCTGCGCGAACCGTCAGAATCACCGGCTTACCGTGCCGCTGCCCGACCGTTTTCGCCGTATCTGCGTCCTTTGACAGATGTACAAATTGCCGGCTTCCGGGAAGAAGCCCCTGCGCCATGATGCTTTCCAGAAAACGGGTCGCAGTCCCGTGCCAGAGTATCTCCGGCGGCGCAGTCGGCACAAGCCCCAGATCCACCTGCACAGAATGCCCCTGATTCGCACGAATGTGCGTATGCGTTTCGTTAAATGAATAGCGCTGTTTGTTGTCCGTCCGCACAATCTCCTCCAGCATCGCCATATCCACCGGATGCCCCGCTGCCTGCATCCCGCGCAGCAGAGAAGGCACATCCGCCCAGCCCTGCACATCCAGCGTAATGCCGGCAGCATCTGGCTGATGCCGCAGAATCAGCGAAAGAAATTTGCTGTGACTTGTCAGATTTCCCATATCATTCGCCTCCTTTTTGGATATTATAGCACTGTTGCAAAAGATTGTCAAGCAGATGATTTTTTCGCAGAAATCGCTTGACAAAGCCGCCGATCTATGCTATAATAATTAGGCTTGATGAATGAAACATCCCGTATTCCCAAGACAGCAGGCAGCCGGTTCGCCGGCAGAAGTCCAGCCGAGGAGTGCCGGTTTCCGATTCGCATTCTGCGACGATATGGAATTCCGCCTCTCCGATTGTTCGGGAGAGGTTTTTTTGCGCCGGTTTTCCGGTCAGACCTCCGGTTTCTCATCAGGGAATTCTCATCACACGGAGGTGAAACAAAATGCCTAGTGAAAAGGTTTTGCAGGCAAAGCAGGCGAAGGTTCAGGCGCTCACCGAGCAGCTCAAGAATGCCGCTGCTTGCGTTCTCGTGGACTACAAGGGTATCACTGTTGCAGACGATACCAAGCTGCGCCGCGAGCTGCGTGAGGCTGGCGTGTCCTACTCTGTTCAGAAGAACACCCTGATCCGCATCGCTATGCACGAACTGGGCTATGAGCAGTTTGACGGTGTACTCGAAGGCACGACCGCAATCGCAATCAGCGAGAGCGATCAGACTGTTGCAGCCCGCATTCTCGGTGAGTACGCTGAGAAATCTGACGGCAAGTTCAGCCTGAAGGCTGGTCTCGTCGATGGTGAGTTCTATGATGCCAACGGTGTCAAGGCTCTCTCCAAGATCCCGTCCAAGGAGGTCCTGCTCGCACAGCTCGTCGGCTCTCTCCAGGGTCCGATTCAGAAGCTCGCTGCTACGCTCAAGGCTCTCGCGGACAAGAAGGCAGAGGAGGAGGCAGCTTAATTCTGCTGCTCCACCCACAATTATTATTTATTATTTTTGTAAAGGAGAATTATCATGGCTTCCGAAAAGACTATGAAGTTTATCGAAGATATTAAGGCTCTCTCCGTCCTCGAGCTGGCTGAGCTTGTCGAGGCAATCCAGGAGGAGTTCGGTGTTACCGCTGTTGTTGCAGCAGCAGGTCCGGCAGCAGGCGGCGCAGCAGGCGCAGCTGAGGCTGAGAAGACTGAGTTCGACGTTGTCCTCACTTCCTTCGGTGATGCTAAGATGGGCGTCATCAAGGCTGTTAAGGACGTTCTGGGTCTCGGCCTCAAGGAGGCAAAGGCTGCTGTTGAGGGTCTCGGCACTCTGAAGGAGGCTTGCCCGAAGGCAGAGGCTGAGGAGATCAAGAAGAAGCTCGAAGAGGCTGGTGCTAAGATCGAGCTGAAGTAATTTTCTTCAGTAACCGGAAAGACCGCTGTACCTCGGTACGGCGGTCTTTTTTTGTACGCTTCTGCGCAAAAATTACTCCGGATCTGCATGAGGCAGATCCGGAGTTTTGGGTTTATGCCATGCCGAGTGCATCCTCACCAATCAGCTTTGCGAGGAATCGCAGCAGCTTAGAGAGGTCGCCGGGATCCGTCTTGCCGTTGCCGTTGACATCCGCATTCGCAATACCGAGCTCCTTGACAACTGCGGTGGAGTCGCCGCCGACAACACGCGCAAGCATAACAGCATCCTTGACATCCACAATCCCGTCGCAGTTGACATCACCGAGTTTGCCAACGTTAGGGTCAGGATCATCGTACAGAATGGTCGTCGTAGTAACAGTCGTCGTAGTTGTCGTGGTGGTCGTCGTAGTCGTAGTGGGCTTGGTGTCCGAGGTCGTGGTTGTGGTGGTCAGCTCGCTCGGCTGCGTGATCTTGCCGGAATTGTAAGAGCCGTCCGGTGCAGGATTTGCAGAGATCGAGCCTTCACCGACATCGCCGTTCGGTTCATAACCGAAGATCAGCTTGCCGTTTTCATAAACCGGAATGTACTTGGTCTTCGTATTCGCATCAGAAGGCAGATCCTTTGCAGAGAAATCATTGGTGGCATCCCAGCCCTTGCCGTAATCCGGGCAGACAATTGCCAGCAGGATCTCGCACTGATGCTGACCCTCAGAAATCGGCATGAACGCTCTGCCGTCCGGGAACGTGATCTCAACATAGTAGATGTCGCCGCTGTACTGCTTCGGCTCGGAGATAATCGCCTTCTTGACGCCGTCCGCCGCATACATCTCAGACTGATCACGGTCGCAGCGCAGCACAACCTTTGTCGGGTCATAACCCGCAGCGATGACATCGCTTGCGTCGAAGTAGTAGCGCATGGAGATGTTATCTGCGACACGCGCCGGCCATGCGGTGTGGTTGGTAATCTTCATGCTGACAGTCGTTCCGCCGGAATCGTGGGTTGCCTTTGCCTCAACGAAGAACTCATCGTCGCGCTTCTCCGGATACGGGAATTCCGGATCGCTCTTGCCGCCGTACTTGTCGATCATCTTGCAGAGCATTGCAGTAAAGCCGGCGTTGTAGTCAGTCGCAACCTCATTGTTGATGTAGTTGCCGCGGTCATCCTCATATGCTCCGCTCTGGAGCGGGCCGCCGACAAGTGCGCCGTAGAGCGTGTGGCGGTTCGTTTCCGGATTCTCCAGCGAATTCTTCCATGAACCGTGCGCCGTTCTGTGGTGCGGATTCTTCGGGGAATTCTCCGCGTAGCCAACAAGGAAGCACTGCTTGTTCGGGTTGTCACCGAGCGCGAAATTAATTTGTGTCTCGTAGAGTTTCACGTAATCATTGTAATTTGCATCGTCCTCGAACAGGTGGTCGCAGGCAACTGCACACACAAATGCAAACGTATTCGCGTAACGGAGGCAGCCCCAGTTCTGCACGTAAATCAGTCCGCCGGGAACAATATCCTTGGAGGTACGCCAGTATTCAAGATGCTTCTTGACCTGTGCCTTCCATGTTTCGTCGCCGGTGTTCATCGCGTAGAGGAGGCTTGCGCCCTGCTGTACATCATCCCAGCAATGGCACCACGAATACTTCAGTGTATCGCCCTGTCCCAGCTCCTTGCCGAGGTTCGGGATGTAGGATTTCGCCTGATCCAGATAGCTGGCGTCCTTGGTCGCGATGTAGAGCCAGTTTGCGAGATAGAACAGATCATCGTAGAACTGTCTTGACTCATAGAAGCCCTGCGCATCGGATTTGTTATAGGTCGCGTCGCTGCGGTCAGCATCCGCAATTTTCATGTAATTTTTCGCGGTCTTGAGATAGCCGTCCAGCGTGGTTTTATCCACCCTGCCCTGAAGGGCGCAGTAACCGGCTGCGAGGGCAGCACCCATCTGCGCGGTAACGGCGGAGCAATTTCTGCCCTCCAGATGTCCGCGCTTTCCCGCACGCTGATCCTTCATGCCGTACTCAAGCAGTTCCACTGGGCCCCACCATGTGTGGTCCTCCTGACCGATACCGACCTGATAGACCACGGAATCACCGAGATCGCAGCGGACGAAGTAATCCAGCACGAATTTCAGGTTGTTGACGTAATTGGTCATCTCGCCGCACTTCTCCACGGCTTCCGGATACTCATAGAGACCCCATGCCAGCATACACGCCGAATACGACATCGGCAGATTGAACTTCACATGGTCACCGGCGTCGTACCAGCCGCCGTCCACATCGTCGTCAACGGTCGCATCCGCACGCCATTCCACGCGGTTCCATTCGGGCAGTTTGCCTGCCTGCTGACACTCATAAAAATAGAGCGACATTTGCAGTGCTTTTGCATAATCCAGCTCTGCTGCGGAAGCGCTGCCTGCCGGCACAAGCTGCACAGCGCCTGCAAGCACAGAAGCAGCCATTGCTGCCGCTGTGATGCGTCCTTTCAGTTTCATAAAACCCCTCCTTTTATTGGGCGTGAGACCATTCCACGCCATCATACACTATTATGCCACATTTTCCGGCAAATGTCAAGTGGCTTTGGGCAATCAAGCAAAAAACGCGCACCGTCGGGCAGACAGTGCGCGTTCAGATTCAGAATGCAGAAGCAGGCATTGTTTCCTCTGCCTCATCCGGAATTTCACAGCAGCGAACGGTCAGACGCTGCTTGCCGCCGAGCGTACAGGTGTAAAGGGAAAGATCATAGCCGCTTTCCACCATCTCCGGCACGTCGGTCGGATTCAGAATTTCGACATCCGCAACCGCATAGGTATGCGTGATGTTGGCTGCATCGGTGAAATACACAACATCGCCGGCGCGGATGCTGTGACATTTGCCGAAGCTGTTGCGGTAATTATGCCCCGCAATCACGAGATTGCCTTCCTCCGCAGAACCGTAATAACGGCACGGAGCGAGGTTCAGGCGGACATCATCCCAACCGTCCAGCACAGGAAGTTCCATGCCGACGGAAGGAACGGTGATATAGCCGATGTAGTTATAGCCGTTCACGGGAATCACAAAACCCGTTCCGGAATCATCCGCAGCAAGTTCCGGAGTATAGGCATCGCCCAGCAGATACTGCTGTACCAGCGCAGAATCCGTATTTGCTGCACCCTCCGCAATGGCATCGAGCAGCAGCGGCATTGTTTCCGCAGCAGCCTCCTCAGCCGCACGGGAATTCTGTTCATTCTCCCAAAGCATCAGCGCGCATTTTCCGATCATTGCGCAGCCGGCCAGAATGCACATTGCACCGATGAATTTACGAATCTGAGCCATTTTTCTTCTTCTTTCCGCCAATCATCAGCACCAGACCAAACAGAATGAGAAGCAGTCCCCCGCCGGCAAGCAGCAGAACCGGCTGCAAAATCTGACCGGTCTGAATAAGGGTAACCGTATTGGTAACGGTAAACGTCATGCCGTCCTTATCGTAGGTGACGGTATAGCCCTTCGGGACTGCGACCTCACGCACCGACCAGTCATCCGCATAGACAAGCGCTTCCCATGTCGCGCTCCAGTTGTTCGATTCCGAAAGCACAACCGTATCAAAGACCTTTGTGCCGCGCAGCACCTGCACCTGCACATTTTCGGGACGGTTCTTGCCATCATCATTCCATATTTTTTTGATGCGCAGTCTGCTGGTCCGCAAGGGACTGTCAATCTTCGGTTCTGCATAAGAATCGTAGAATAGCGTACCGTTCTCAGAGACACCGGGCAGCGCGATCAGAAACGGGGTAAACGTCGCAGTTTCGTTATTTCCGGTTTCAGCAGCGAGATACAGACCGCATTTAAGCTGATTGAACACCGCAATGCCGTCCGCATCGGTCAGCATGGAAACACCCTTCGGAGCATGGGTATTCGCATAGGAATACACCGCATCTGCAAGGCGGGGCGATTCAATATCCGTGAGGTCGAAGTCACCGTCCTTGAAATCGGCGGTCAGGGTATATGCAAAACTGCCTGCCTCATTCACAGCAGCATCTGCCACGCGGTAAATGGAGACCTCCGCGCCGGCAAACTGCTGATGCTGGTCTGTCGTCAAGGTTATCGTGACAGAACAGGGGTGCGCGGGATCAAATTCCGCAATGGTATCCGCAGCAGCCGTTACCGTGAATGCCGCAGCAGAAAGCAGCACAGCGGCGGTACGCAGAAACGTATTGATGAGCTTCATGCCTGTTTCGTTTCCTCCTTTTTACTCTTGCTGAACGTGCGCTTCCTGTGCCGGTAAATCAGCAGCAGGATGAGCGCTGCAATCAGCATCGGCGCAGCCAGAACCGGAGCGACAACAATCGGCTCAATCCGGAACGCCTCATTCGCGATATAAAGACCCGGCCCGCTCTCCTCCTGATGCACCCGCACACCGCGTACCAGAAGACGGTGCGTATTGATGCCGTAAGGGGTACAGGTCAGCAGCGTGCAGTAATCCTTGCCCGGTACAATCCGGAGATCCTCAGATTCTGACGGCAGCACAACCTTGATCTGATCGACCTGATAGACCAGCGTCTGCCGCAAAACATTGATTGCAAATGTATCCCCGATCTCCATCTTGTCGAGATCGGTAAACAGCTTGGCACTGGGCAGACCGCGGTGTCCGGAGAGAACCGCGTGCGTACTCTTTCCGCCCACGGGCAGGCTTGTCCCTTCCAGGTGGCCTACGCCGACTTGCAGAACAGTTGCATCGACGCCGTGATACAGCGGAAGCTGCACCCCGATTTTTCCGATGTCGATATACCCCATGATGCCTGTTCCCGTGACATCGAGAAGCCTGTCATAACCACTGAGTAAATCCGGACGGTAAAACGCACCGGACTCCTCAGCGAGATTGCGGTTATACTGCGAAGCCTGTGCGAACATTTCCGCAATCATTTCGTCGGTCGCGCTGTCCATTGTCATGCTGTACAGTGCGATCGCCTTGGAAGCATTTTTTTCGTTGATATAATTGCTGATGGTCGGGTATAGCAGCACGGACAGTCCAATGAAAAACATCAGCACAATCAAAACATCTATCAATCTTGCAGACAGCTTCAGTTTCTTTTTCATTGGATTCTCCCTGCTGCGATGAACGCAGCGGAAGCGCGTGAACCGCATCTTCCGCTGCACTCCCTCGCACTGCGAATGATTACGCAAATTGAATTACTTGGTCTTTGCAGCCTTTCTTCTGTTGACGAACAGGACAACTGCGCCTGCGGTCAGCAGAGAACCGATGATGTAGAACAGAACCGTGCCGACGCCGCCGGTTACAGGGAGGATGATACCCCTCTTGTTGACGACCTTCACCGTGTGAATGGTGGAGTACTCGTCATCTGCGATTGCCTTTACTTCTTCGCCATCGAAGCCGGCAACAACTTTACCGTCAACCTTCCAGGTGATCTGCTCACCGACTGCCTTGGTCATGTCGATGTCAGCAGTAATCTCAAATTCAATCGGCTGAACCGCATTATAGCCGTTCGGAGCCTTCGTCTCAGTCAGGGTGTATGTACCGGCCTTGAGACCTGCAAAGGTCAGATAACCGGACTTGTCAACCTCAGCTGTCACCTCAGCGGTATCGCCGGACTTCTCGAAGGCGCTGTAGTCAAAAGCACCCAGCTTATACTTCGTCGTGGTGCTTTCATACTTGTCATCGGTCTTTCCTGCAACCGGTGCAGTGGTGGTGTAAGTGCCGTTCTTCAGCAGCCAGTATTTGCCAGCCTCATCCGCAACAAACCCAGTACTCTTGTAGGTCAGAACCGTGTTGAGATTTGCGCCGGTGAGCGTGAACTCTGCACCCTGCAGGGACAGATCGTTCTCATCAACCTTCAGAACGCGGATACCGGTGGTGAACACGCGGGTCTTGTCCTTCGGGGTAATGCCCATCGGATCATCGTCATCCGGCTCATCCGGAACATTGGGCTGACCGGTAGACTTTTCATTGGGGTTATTGGAGAACGTGAGATCAACCTCATTCGGGTTACCGACGAGCGTGCGGTCAGCATTCTCATTCAGGGTTGCGGAATAGTTGATCACGATGTCCTTCTTGTCAGCCGCATTATCAGCATACTGGATGAAGTCCACGAAGACGATTTCAAAGGTCTTGCCTTCAGCCGTGAGCTTCTCTTTGCCCGTGCCGTCAGCGGTCTTGACATAGAAGTCAGTATCCCGGTCCAGCGTTTCACCGCCGATGGTGATTGCAACCGAGTCCGAATCGAAGGTCAGACCGTCGCACATTTTATCAGAGACGATGAAGAAATACTTCTCATAGCCTTCCATGTTCGGAACGTGGCTGTCGAGGGTGTAGTTAATCACATCACCGATTGCAGCGTTCGTACCCTTCGTCTTGGTATTGCCTTCCTGGATATTCTTCGAGATGGACGGAACATCTTCCTTCACATCAACTTCGACATCATCAACCACGCGGAGGATGAAATCTGTATAAGCAACAGATTCCTTATCCGCCTGAGAGCCGTCCTCATCCTTGATGAGGTAGTAACCGGTGGTCAGATCCTCGATCACGCCCTCTGTCTCACCGTCAGCAATTTCGACAGAGCCGGCCGGCGTATCGCCTTTGAGCGCGCTGTTGAGGACATCAGCCAGCTTCTGCGGGAAACCGGTCTTACCGGCATTATTGCTGATTGCCTTTGCAACATTGGAGGGGGTGAAAGCAGTCGGATCCGTCGCTTTGAAGAATTCCGCAAAAGCAGTCTTCACAACGCCATCAACATCATCAGCGCTCAGTGCAGTCTTCAATGCAGCAGAATCAACGTTGTCGCCCCACTCGATGTCAACCATCACATCGTCAGCGATTGCGCCCTTGAAGATCTGATATGCCTGATACTTATGTGCTTTCGTATCGGTCGCGTTCTTCACGATGGTCACGTCATGCTTCTCAGTCTTCGCCTGATTCTTCGGAGCAGCAGAGGTGGTGGTCTCAGCAGGCGCAGTATCACCTGCAAACGCGGTTGCAGCGCCCATAGATGTTGCTGCAAGAGCAGCCGTCATCAGCACAGCAAAAATTCTCGATTTTTTCACTTTCCATAATCCTTTCTGTTTCAAGTTTTTCGGGTTTGCGGATTGCTTCTGTCAGGAGTCTTGTGCGTCCTCCTTCCGTCTGCATTTCAACGGCAGAAGAACCGCCGCTGTAATCAAAATCACACCGCCAGCCGTATAAGGCAGCGTACCGGTACCGCCGGTTTCGGGGAGCGTATAGGGAACTGCGTTGTGGAAGATGAAAGTATCCGGCACATCACTGAGAATCTCAATGAAGTAAGAACCGGAACCGGGTGTCAGCTCCTTCACCTCAAGGTCAAGCGGATACGTTCTGGTATCAAAATGCAATGCCTTTTCTTCTTCCGTTGCATTATTGACATTCAGACTCTCGCGCAGCTCATAATGGTATGTACCAAGATTTTCAAAGCGCAGCGGATTGAACGCGATATTGCCGTCTGCATCATTTGTCGCAGATGCAACCACGCGGTCATTATCGTCTTTGTCAACAATCTCAAAGTTAAACTTTCCGGCGGCAAGCTCCATGCCCGTCAGTTCTTTTCTGGTTTTGAGCCGGAGCATTGCTGCACTGGAACGTGCGGTAAAGTCCATACCGGAGTGATCCGGGCACTTGTTGTGCGCATCAATCATATCCTGCTCGTGCAACGGATACAGCATATGATCAATGTCGATCTTGTCCGATTCGCCGCTCCACGGCACCGGCGTCCAGTCGCCCTGCGGAACCCATGCCCCGTCCTGGAAGACTTCAACCAGCTTATACTCCTCATAATTCGGCGTGAGCTGAAGCTGCACATCGAACACGACTTCATCCGCAGCATCGTAGCTGTAGTAACGCGGTTTACCGGGTTCATCACGGTCTCTGCCGGAAAATATTCTGAAATAATCCGGCTGCGAAGACCACTCAAACTGTGTACTCTGTGATTCAAGGCTAATGTTGACGTAATCACCAGGCTTATACACACCATCATCATATGGCGGAAACACACTGCCATGATAATTCCGAATGATCTCGCCGGAAGCGTCATAGATGAAACAGTCGTTCACGCTGCTGATGGTTGCATCGTAGACACGCATGATTGTTTCGCGGCGGTCACCGTCCACAGTGGTTTCGGTGATTGTATATTTACCGCCGTCAGAAATCTCAATATCCGCGTGGGTCATATCCTTGTTTTCTTCAATGCACTGCACGTAAAACTCACGCAGCGTCATGCCGTTCTGTACGAACTTCATCCGGTAATAGCCGGGTTCTTTCGGCTTCACGGTCACAGTCGCGATGCCGTTTTCAACGGTCTGCACCATCTCAAACTGGTCACCGGTCACAGGGGCACTGCCCTTGTCGCGGATGCCGTCCAGCCATGTCTCAACTTTCGCCGGTTCGCTGTCGATCTTCTCAGCAGTAAACTGAATATTGCCGCCTTCCGGAATCGGATTATAAAATGTAGCCGTCTGACCGGACGAAAGCATATAAGGATAAATGCGCTTCAGCGAATGATCCGAACCGTTCATCCGGTAGGCATTCGGAATATAGCCGTCATCCGTTTTCAGCTCACCCGCACCGGCAACAACCTCCAGATACTCATTGACCTTATCAATGTTCCGGTCATCCAGAGCCGTTTTCACATTGATCGGATAATAGTTATTCTGGAACACCTGCACATAGAAATGTGCGAAGTTCCTGTTATTGCCGTCGAGGTCAATCACGATCTCCGCACGGCCGGGATTGACCGCACGATACGAACGTTCCCGTCGTTCGCCGTTTGTAGCCTGAGCGCCGACTTCCTGCAAAACATCCGTATTCGGCAGATACAGATTTCCGTACTGCGAATTTGTAGAAGTCGTTTTGCCGGCAATTTTAACTGTCTGTCCGACGAACATATAAAACGGATTGGCTTCGGAATTATCGACGAACGAGCCATTCGCGTTCTGTCTGATGTGATCTTTTTCTATATCCCCAAGCTCTGTGACGAGATAAAGCGAGAATGATTCTGTCTCAAACTCTGCACCCTCCGTCGTCACAATTGCTTCTTCCATGAGCGTCGCGCTGCCGTCATCCTGAATGTGCAGGAGACTCGGCTCAGCCTCAGGATCATCAGACAATTTCAGATCTTCCGGCAGATCAATCTTCACCTGAACGCTGAGCGAATCAGCAGGCTCGATTTCATTGCCCTGCGCATCATAGAACGCAATATCAACTGCGACCTGCTCATCCAGAATCGTCTCTGCACGCCCGATCACGGCGGCATCGCCCCAGACCTCCTGCAAGCTCGCATCACGCACCTTCATTTCCGTGCCAGCAGGGAAAATGTCCTCTGCTGCTGAGGCGCGCACCTTCACGCCGGACGCTGTTTCTCCTTCAAATTCCTGTGCAGGAAGCGTCGGCTGCGGGATCTCCAGCCAGCCAAAAATGACCGGATCATCCCACTGATAGGATTTTTCACAGACGCAGTCTCCGCTGTCACCCTCAATCAGGGAGATGCTGCCGTCTTTGCTGCCGGAAACGATCGCTGACCGTTCCGCCTGACCGTCCGCATCCGCATCCAGAAACACGACATTGCCCCTCGCAGGGATTATACCGGCTTCCGGTTTCCGGAGCAGATCTGCCTTTTCGAGATTTCGTGCCCATGTTGTGCAGCTTCCGCCGACGGGAAGTCCCGTCTCCGCGACCCCCGCATAATTCAGGCAGAAATACGTGAAAAACGTGTTCCACGAGCCGTATGCATTGCCGTACCATTCACCGTAGCGCGTATAACCGCTGTGCGTTGTGCCATCCTGTGCGAGCTTGAAATTGCGGGTGCTTTCGGCGTATCCGATCTGCGACTTCGCAATTTCGTAGACATTTCTGCGCAGCATCACCTCTGAGCAGGCAGGCAGTTTCGCCTCCCAGTCAGCAGCAGTTTCCGTATCCGCGCTGATGTCCGGATAACACAGCTCACCATGCGTATGCTCCTCCAGTGAGCAGATCAGCTCCCGCTGCGGGGAAGTGTCGTCCGGCGGACCGGTATCGGTCTCTGAGAGCAGCACATCCCGATAGCATTCATCGGTATGAATATGCTCCTCCATGCCGCAGAGCGGCTCTGCTGTCATTGCAGTACCGGTGAGGTGCATCTGCCAATACACACCGCCGGAAACCAGCACGGACAGCGCAGTCAATCCGGCTGTAATGCGCAGTCTGCGCTTTCTCTCCTGCCGGAACTGACTGACCATTTGTTTGATCTTACGTTCCAAATTCGATTTCCTCTTTTCAGATCGGAGTCCCGCGGGTGAACGGTTGTCACTCTGCTTCTTTCAGACGGAACGGCCACACACGGAACAGAACTTTGCCGACAACCTGATCATATCCCACGCATCCGATTGCGGAACTGCGGCTGTCAACGGATGTATCTCTGTGATCACCGAGGACAAACAGAGAATCCTCCGGCACGAGATACGGAAATGTGAGATCGCATTCACCGAGACTCTTGTTTGAGACATAGGGTTCATCCAGCAGCAGACTATCGACAAACACATTTCCGTCCTTGTCGATGCTGACGACATCCCCCGGCAATGCAATCACACGCTTGAGCAGGAGCTTATTCTGCCATGAAATACAAAGCAGCTCCCCCTGCTGCGGCTGCATACACTGACGAAGCAGCAGAATATCGCCGTCCTTCAGGGTGGGTTCCATGCTTTCGCCTGCAACCTGCACAACCGGAAACAACAGTGTAGAGAGCAGCACAGCAATCGCAGCAGCAACCAGGATCACAGAAAGAACCGTTCGCAGGATTTTCTTGCGTCTGGCGCTGGCATCCAGTCCGGCGCGCACGGCAGCGACATCCTCACTGGTCAGACCCTCCGGTTTCTTCGGGGAATCCTCCTGCATCAGCTCAAAGATGATCCCGATCAGTTCACTCCGGCTCAGATGCCGGAATTCCTTTCGATCCAAGTTTCAGATCACTCCCCGCAGTTTTTACCAGCGGAACGCCAGTATCACTGCTTTTGTTTTTTTATATTATATGTCCTCATATTCAAAAAGTCAAATTGATTTGGATAAATTTGGACAAAAAGAAAGGACGCTGTCCTTTCTGCCGTGCCTGATTGGCGATTCTGACGAAACTTGTCCTCTTTATTTTCATGATACGCCGCAATATTTGTGCGTTTTCCTCATTTTTTGCGGCCAGCATGATTTCATTCAGCAGGATAGCACAAACTGCACATTTCCCGTCATGCTCCATACATAAAAAATACGCAGAAACGTAATAATAATGCACAATTTATGCTATGAATATTTGTATAAAACCTGCATAAATATGCAATTCCGTATCTCATTATTTGCGAAAGAGGCTTCCATTTAATTTTATGCATTTTGCACAAGCACAAAATAATCGCGGACTCCGCACAGGAATCCGCGATTGCAGTATTATTAACGTTTTTTTCAGAAAAGTCCCGTTATTTGAGGCTTTCCTGCACGGCAAAACAGCCGTCTGTGAGATACTCTGTGCCGTTGATTTCCACCACGCACATCGCATCAACCGGCACATTCGTCTGACGGACGCCGTAGCGGTAAATCTTATCCGCAGAGGCAACCGGATCTTTGCCGGAACAGACAGTGCATTCACCGGTCAGTTTGCTGTAGTAAGCATTCGTGAGAAGCGCAGGATCGGTCACAGCTTCCGGTGCAGACAGTGCATCGCAGGTCAGCTCATAATTGCTTGCCGCCGAGCTGCCCACCCCAAGCTGATGAAACATCAGCATCGGGATACCGCTTTGCGATCTGCCCACTGCAATGGAATACAGCCGGAAATCCGTCGGATTGACATACCGGTTGTGATGATCCAGCAGCACGCCGTTTTTCGTGCCGCCGATCCAGAAAGCGTCGATGTCCGCTGCATACATGGAATATGCACCGAAGGTCACATCAATGCGCCCGCTGCTGTACGTAAAAACGGCAGCGGTTTCGCCGCCGTAAGTGCAGGAAACTACACTTCCTTCCAGCGAAACTGCATCAAAAACACCCGATGCCTCCAGAACCTGTGCTGCGGTCTGCGCCGCCTGCTGATAATTCGCTGCCGCAAACGTGCGGTAAACTGCCATTATGATTCCTCCTTCAAAACCGTAATGCCGCATTCGCAGTCCGTTGTGCCTGAAAGATGCGGGATGCTGCTTCCGGAAATCCTGCCAAGCAATCCGCGGGAAAGCTGCGCAAGATATGCCATAAGCTGATCATAAACATCCGCAGGCGGATCATCATGCACCGGATCGCCTTCCGTAATGCACGCGGCACAGGGAATGCGGGCAGGCGCAGTTGTGCGGATATTGCCGGCGTAAACGCCGACTGCCACCTCTGATGTGCCGTACAGCACGGGAATCTGCGCGGTGTCGCCGTCAAACAGCACATCTGCATAGTACAGCTGGCCCTCCCGCTTCCAGACAAACCGCGCCGTTTTCTGCGGATAGTCGTCCCACTCCGGATCAAAGAAAAACTGCACGTAAATATCGCTGTTGCCGCAGACAATCTCATGCGGCGGGCTGAGGACCTCCGCCCTGCGCGCCCGCACAGACACGGGAATATAAACGGGCATAGGAACTCCTTTCGGTTGTGCGCAGGCCGCCTCTCTCCAAACGTCCGCGCGGGGATGCTCTCTCTGTGCCTTGTTGACAAAACAAAAAATGATGCACGTTTCCATGCATCATTTCTCAAAATTTCACATAATTTTCACATTACAATGCAGACTGCGCCGCAATCCGGAATGCAGGAAATCAATCCGCATCGCTGCCGTCCGCTGCGTGATCATCCGGCGTTTTCAGGGTCAGCAGAACCCGTTCCACGCGCTGTTCCTGCATCTGTTCGACCGTCATTGTGAACCACGCCCCGCTGACCGTCTCTCCGACCTCCGCGATATGTCCTGCAAGTTCCGTCAGCCAGCCGCCGACCGATGTACATTCCGTTTCGATGAGATCATCCGGCAGTTCCAGCGCATCGCACAGATCGGCAATGGAACATTCACCGGAGATTTCGTATACGCCGTCTGTTCGCTTCGTAATCACCGGCACAACCTCATCTGCCTCGTCGTAAATCTCACCGACCAGTTCCTCAATAATATCCTCCAGCGTTACGATGCCGCGTGTGCCGCCGTATTGATCCACGACAACAGCAATGTGCGATTTCGAGCGCTGCATCTGCCGCATTGCATCACTGATGCGGGCAAATTCCGGCAGACGGATGATCGTTTTGATGATCGGTTTCAGCGATGTGCCGCCGTTTTCCAGCATCCCGAAGAAGTCTTTTTCCGTGATGAAACCGATGATTTCGTCCAGTGAATCTGTATACACCGGCAGCCGCGAATAGCGTTCCGAGAGAAAAATCTGCTTGACCTCCGGCACGGGGCAATCCTGCGGCACAGCGGTCACATTGACACGCGGCACAAGCACCTCCGTCACGGAAATCTCATCAAATTCCAGCGCCGAACGCACCAGATCGCTTTCCTGTTCTTCCAGAACACCCTCCTCCTCAATCTGTTCCACGATGACTTTCAGTTCATCCTCCGTGACAGAGGGTTCGGCTTCCGGATCTTTCACAAGCTGCGAAAGTTTGCCCAGCAGGAAAATGACCGGGGTCAGAAGCAGAATCAGACATTGCAGCGGCGCAGAGAGAATGCGCGTCAGCTTTTCCGCGTGCGATTTCGCATAGGATTTCGGCAGAATCTCACCGAAAATCAGCACGAGAACCGTCATGGCAAGCGTGGAAATGCCCACGCCGCCTTCCCCGAACCACTGGGTAAAGAGGATCGTGCCGAGAGATGCCGAGAGTATATTGACAAGATTATTGCCAATAAGAATCGCGGTCAGCGCATTATCAAAGCATTCCGCGATGCGCAGCGCACGGGCGGCATTCTTATCGCCCTGATTGGCAGCGGCTTTGAGGCGGATCTTATTGACGCTGGAAAATGCCGTCTCCGCAGCGGAAAACAGCGCGGAACAGCAAAGCAGCGCTAAGATCGCGATGACATATAACATGAAGGATTCCTTTCTCTTGCAGACTATAGGTTAGATACTATATTATATCATATTGCGGACAAAAAAGCAATGGGAGCAGGAGATAAAAGGTCTCAGAATGAAAACATGGGTGCAAAATCGGGGCCGGGCACTGCCCGGTTATATCATATTGCGGGCAAAAAAGCAATGGGAGCAGGAGATAAAAGGTCTCAGAATGAAAACATGGGTGCAAAATCGGAGCCGGGCACTGCCCGGTTATATCATATTGCGGACAAAAAAGCAATGGGAGAGAATGCATAATTGTTGCAGTTTCTATTCACGGGTCGTGCCGGTCGGGCCGCTATGCACGAACCGTATTCACAGCGGTGAATAAAAAAGAAGTCGATTTCCCTTGACTTTTTGTGGAAAAACGTGTATAATAGAACCAAGCTGCTGCGCAAATCGTGCAGAGCAAATTTACGTTCAGTCAGGAGGATCGTACCGTTATGGGAAAATATCTGATCAAGCGCACCAAAACAGGCATTAAGTTTGACCTGAAGGCGGGCAACAACGAAGTCATCGCAACATCTGAAGTCTATACGACCGAGCGGGCTTGCCGCAACGGCATTGCCAGCGTGCAGAAGAATGCACCGATCGCTGCAATCGAGAATCAGACGGCAGAAGGCTATGCAACCGAAAAGCATCCGAAATTTGAGATCTATACCGATAAAGCGGGCGAATTCCGTTTCCGGCTGAAGGCTACCAACGGTCAGATCATCGCTGTCAGCGAAGGCTATAAGGCGATGAGCGGCTGCATGAACGGCATCGAGTCCGTCAAGAAGAACGCCGGCTCGGAAATCGTGATGCAGGAAGAAAAATAATATATATAGTATCAGGAGGAACTTTGCTATGGAACTCAATATCAAAGATGCTGTCGAAAAGATCATCCCGATGATCACCAAGGACGAAAAGGTCAAGGAACAGTTCTCGAAAGATCCGGTCGGTGCTGTGCGCGGCATCGTCGGTGACGCGGCTGACAACGATACTGTCAAGAAAA
Organism: Ruminococcus sp. UBA4275; assembly: GCA_002395085.1. Classification (GTDB taxonomy): domain Bacteria; phylum Bacillota; class Clostridia; order Oscillospirales; family Ruminococcaceae; genus Firm-04. The sequence goes on from DGVV01000083.1 coordinate 30,509, forward strand.
TCGTCGAGGCAATCAAGGCTGCCCTCGCAGACGGCAAGCTCGATATGAAGGACATCAGCTCCATCGGTGAGAAGATCACCGGCGCACTCGGCGGTCTGTTCGGCGGCAAAAAGGACGAATAATCGCAGATTTTCCAAGCTGCCCGCCCGTTCTGCAAAAGCGGTTCGGGCGGGTCGTTTTGGATTTTATTTGCTAAAAGAAAAAAAATTCTGAAATTTTCTATTTTTTGTGTGACCATTTGAAACCATTTCCGGACTAAGTTATTAGAGAGGGGTAAGAGGCAGGTGAGGATCGTGGACCGGACTGACGAACGATTGATTGCCTTGTTCCAGGATCGAAGCGAACAGGCGATAGCCGACACGCAGCATGAATACGGGGGATTATGTCAGGCACTTGCACAGCGCCTGCTCGGCAGCAGAGAGGATGCCGAGGAATGCGTCAATGACGCGATGCTAGCACTCTGGAACGCGATCCCACCAGCCAAACCAGACAGCCTGCGCGCCTTTCTCATTACGATTACAAAGCGCACAGCTTTGAAACGAGTGGAAGCCAATGCCGCAGCAAAACGCGGCGGCGGTCATACAGCCGTACCGCTCGAAGATGTCTCCGCATTGCTCGCCGCTGAAGACGGCACGGAGGCTGCCTTCGACCGCCGGCAAATGCAGGATGCCCTCCGGCGCTTCCTCGGTGATCTGCCGAAGGATCAGCGTATTATGTTCGTCGAACGCTATTGGTTCATGAAAGGCGTTCGCGAAATCGCCGAAGAACACGGTGTCGGTCAGAGCCGCGTCAAAATGTCGCTCTCCCGTACCCGTACAAAACTCGGTGAATTTTTGCGCGGGGAGGGTTTAATATGAAAGAAAAAGAGCTGTTGCAGATTATGCAGGCACTTCCGGAGGAATACCTCGACGAAGCCGTGCATTATCAGCTTCTTGCCGCTTCCCTTGCGCCCGCTGCACTCCAGAACGGTAAACCCAAACGTATGCGAATACCGAAAAAGGCTTCCGTTTTGAAAATCGCAGTTCCGAGCATCGCAACGGCAGCGGCGGCTGCGGTTGCCGTCACAGTCGGCATCCAGCACATGAATACGCAGAAGCCGGATACCATTCCGGGCAATTCCGTTCCGGTTGAAGTCACGGAGATGATCGTTCAGACTGACACATCTGAAGCGACAACCCTCACAACCGCCGAAACGACAACGTCCAGAACCAAAAAATCAACGTCCGGTACTTCTAAAACAACTATGACAACAACCGTCAGCGAATCTTCGCAGACGACTTCTAAAACAACCGGTACGGAAAAATCCGTGACAACACAGAGCAGTACCACGCGGCGGTCGCAGACCACTTCCGGCTCAACTGCTGCAACTACTGCATCGCGCACAACCGCTTCTGTCACGAAAACCACGCAGAGCGATCCCTTTACTGCACCGCCGCATACTTCGGTGACACAGCAGTCCTCTGCATCATCCCATACGCAGCAATCCCATACGACCGTTTCATCGCAGCCGTATGTTGATTTCCTGCTGGGTGACGTGGATCTCAACGGAATCGTCGATGCCGCAGACGCAAATCTGCTGCTGCGGGAATATCTGACAGTCGTGGTAGAAGGCGGCGATACCCTTCTCTCAGAGGAGCAGATGCGCCGCGGCGACGTCATTGAGAATAATCCGTATTACCCGTTCGGAAAATATCCGGTCGAGAAATCACTCAAAAATAAACCGATTATCGAGACCGATTATCCCATTACCCAAACCGATGCATGGGTTGTGCTTTCTTACGTGCAGGAGCGCCGCCTCGGCAGAAAAGAAGCGCTCGGTACGCTGGAGGAGTATATCGAGGCAAGTGATCCCGCATCGTGGCGCGGCAGTTACCGCTATCAGTTCGTCTATGTGCCGGACGATTTCTCCGAGGAGGAATTCCCCGTGGACAGCTTCGGTTCGATGCCCATGACGATCTACGCAGACGGTCAGCCGCTCAGCTTCGTCGGCTATGAGATTCGCTTCTATGGCGTCAAGCTGATTGAATGCTGCTATTACTATGAAGACAACGGCAGCGAGTATGAGGCATGGTATATCCATCAGCCTGATCTCGTAATGACTGCACAGGCAGTCGATGCATGGTGCGCTGATCATCCCGATACGCGCAGGATCGGCTCGGCTTCTGTTCCGATTGCCGAAAATGAACCCGCCGTCAGCGGATTCCGGGATTATACGCTGATTATCGCAAACCGAAAGGTTGATGTCCGCATTCCGGAATATACCAGCCAAGCGGCGGAAGATGACGTTTTCAGGGCGATTTTCGACCTCTACAACGCCATGTACCAATCTTGATGACATCCGACTCAGGTTTCATTCCTTCACACACCCCGTCTTTGTGCGATCAGTCGCAAAGGCGGGGGCTTTTTTGTCTGCCGGCAAATTTTCCAGCGCGGTGCTGTTCTGACAAGTTCCGCCCCGCATTCTGTGATATACTGAATGCGGTGATGGAAATGACAGTCTACCTCGATGTGCTGCTGATCTCGAATCTGTGGGTCGATTACGCGCTGCTGCGTGCCGCCGCCCGCCTGACCCATACGCCGCTTTCGCCCCTGCGCGCGGTATTGGCTTCTGCGGCGGGAGCGGTCAGCGCGCTGGCCATTCTGCTTCCCGCAATGCCCGCTGCGGTCTGCTTTGCAGGGCGCTGCCTGACCGCCTTTGCAATCGCCGCTGCCGCATTCGGAATGCGCTCCCCTCGCCTGCTCCTTCGGCAGACCGCTGTGCTGTTCCTGCTGAGCCTGTTTTTCTGCGGCGCGGTCTATGCGCTGGCAATGCTGCGTGCGCCGGCGGGATTTCTCATGCAGAATACCGTCGTGTATGCGGATGTTTCCCTGCTGACGCTCCTCATCGCAACGACTGCCGCAGCGGCAGTTTCGGTACTCTGGGCAAAGCAGCGCGAACGTCTCCCAAAAGACGGTTATCGGCTGCATTTGCGGATCTGCGGCAAAGATTACAGTTTCCCCGCACTCGCGGATACCGGCAGCGTTTTGCGCGATGTGTTCTCCGGCAAGCCCGTTGTGGTGTGCCCCGCACATTCCCTCAGCAAATGGCTCGCACAGTATCCGGATTCACAATCGGCTGCCGCTGCCTGCCGCGGCTTCCGGATGATTCCTGTGCAGACCGTCGCGGGATCCTGCCTGCTGCCCGCTTTTCTGCCGGATTATGCCGCAATCCTGCAAACCGGTCAGCGCACGGAGATTCCGCTGGATATTCTCATCGCCGTAACTGCGGAGCAGACGCCGGTTATCGTGCCTGCGGGCTGCATCCATGAATGAGGGAGGCATTCTATGCAGATTTTTTCACGCTGTTTCGTGCAAATCCGTCTATGGCTTCAGGGTGCTGCCGATGCGGAACAGATCCACTACATCGGCGGGACAGACCGTCTGCCGCCGCCGCTGACCCGCGCCGAGGAAGCTGACGCTTTCGTCGCTCTCGCACGGGGTGATCCCGATGCGCGCGAAAAACTCATCGTCCACAACCTGCGGCTTGTCGTGTACATCGCAAAAAAATTCGAGACCGCCGCCGTCCCGCTCGATGACCTCATCTCTATCGGGACAATCGGGCTGATGAAAGCCGTCGGGACGTTTCATCCGGAGAAAAACATCAAGCTCGCAACCTACGCCTCGCGCTGCATCGAAAATGAGATTCTCATGCACCTGCGGAAAGTTGCGCAGTACCGCGCAGAAATCTCGATCGACGAACCGCTCAATGTCGATTGGGACGGCAATGAACTGCTGCTCTCCGATTTGCTCGGCACGGATGAGGACATCGTGAGCCGCGGCATTGAGAACGAATCGGAACGCGCGATCCTGCGGGCGGCGGTCATGCGGCTGCCGGCGCGTGAGCGGCAGATCATGGAGATGCGCTTCGGGCTGCGCGGCGGCAGAGAGCGCACGCAGAAGGAGGTCGCGGACGCAATCGGCATTTCACAGTCGTATATCTCGCGGCTTGAAAAGAAGATCATCAAGCGCCTGCGCGATGAGCTGGAGGAGGTGATCTTTTCCTGAATCCGCCGCTGCCGGAAGCATCCTCCACATAACAAAACCGCCGTATCTGCGTGGAATTTCGCAGGTGCGGCGGT